>NZ_WHJF01000159.1:0-9570 GCF_011682185.1 Massilia genomosp. 1 | reverse complement strand
GCGAACCGTTCTAACCGCACGATCAAAAACAGCGCCGTGGCCGGCGCTGTCAAGACGCTAAAATCGCTCGGGGTAGGACCATCGTTTTACGTGAAAACCGGGCCATCAACTCGCGTGATCACACTCACGTGGGCGGCCGCCAGGTTGTTGACAAAAACGTTGGGCGAACCGCTGGTGATCGTACCGGATGGCGAAGTGAACATCTTGCCGATGGACTCTCCCAAGCCAGCAAGCAATGGGGCCGCAGCCCCGGCGGCAATTCCAGCCAACAGGCCCGCCACCAATGCTAGACCGCAGCCGCAAGTGACTGTGGCGAATGCGACGGCGGCGATCAGGGCGATGCCGATGAGCGCGCCTACGAGAAATCCAGTCAGGGCGCTGGTGTGGGCAATAGGGTCGGTAAGTCGGGCGGCTTCAAACATAGGCGTCGATGGCTTTGGCTGGAAACGACTGCGTGCGAGGCTCCGCAGCCGGGTTATTGGGGCGTCTTATCCGGCAACGGGAGCGGTATCGGCGGCAGCTTGCGTCGGCGCAATAAAACTGTCGAGCCAGCTTCTCCAGAGTCCCTCGAACTTATCGTCGAAGGCTCGCGGGCTGGCGGCCGTGAGAATCAGCGCACGCTTGGGTCCAACGAGGAATGCGGCTTGGCGCTGGCGTATCGTTTGCGCGCCGTTCTTGTACTGCGCTTCGATTCGTTCGCCAACGCATGCCGAATTGCCATGGCCAAGCAGATCGGGGATGCGCGCAACCACTTTGTGGTTCGGGATACGCGACTTGAGCACGCACAGTTGGCGGTCGACGTAGGTGGTAAGGGTCTCGCCCTCGATTAGCCAATCGCGCGCGATGCTCAGGTTAGGCTGGTTTTGCGGATCCGAGGGCACGAAGATGTTGGCGCTTCGGTCTTCGAATCCGGGAGGTAGGCCAATACTGCCTTCATGCATTCCAATGCGCTCAAAGGGCATGGCATCGTCGGTGCTCATGGCGTCACCGCCGCACAATCGATTCGGATGATGCGGTTGGCTTGCTGGACAAGCGAGCGCTCGCCACCAGTGCTGCCGGTTGAACCATCTACACGAACGCCAGGTACTCGCGTCCCTAAACCATCGTAAAAGTAGGCCCTTGTATTGACGAAGGCGACATTGTCGCAGATGACTATCTGTGCGGAAGCGGAAGCGGCGGCAAAACCAAACAGTAAGCCGGTGACAAGGATTTTCATGTTTTACTGTAAATTAGTTTCGGGACAATATTTACTTTTACTTCATCTTGCATTCTGGGTCAACACTAAACGTACTGATTGTAGGACGGGGATCGAGGTTTATGTGAATCGCCCTGGGTTTGAAGGAGGCTCCAATATTTGAGAAAACGGAGCCACCATGAAGAAATCGAAATATTCCCCAGAAGTGATGGAGCGCGCTGTGCGCATGGTCGACGAGGCCGGCGGCCAGTACGAGTCGCAGTGGGCGGCCATCACATCCATATCGGCCTGGATTAGCTGTACTGCGGAAACGCTACGTCGCTGGGTTCGTCAGCATGAGCGCGCTTGCTATAAGAGTGAGCCAGTCAGAACTGGCACAACAATTTTCTATACTCAATACCAACTTCTTGTCCAGTCTGCAACAGATTCAGACGCAACAGGTGAGAAAAAACCATCGGCGGCTGGATGAAGGATATTGGAACCGCGTTTGTGTCCAGTCTGGCACTGGTGGCCATTGTCGGGTCGATTCTGACAGAGTATGTCGGGCTGGCAAAGCTGACTGCGAGCACGGAAAAAGCGGTCGGTATTCAAACCATGCCTGCACCCAACCCGGCGTTCAAAGAACCGGTTTCCGCGCCGGCCATTCCGCAGGAAGGAGGCCGCTCAGTCGCGTCCAGCCTCGGCCGGGGAAGTTTTTTGCGCCTCGATATGCTTCTTCAGGCAAGCCGGACACCAGCAAGCCGCCGCGCCGTCCGGGTCCGGCACCGCCACCACCGGCGGCAACTCCGTACACCAGCACGGCCCGGCGGTGCCGTCGGCCATGGCGCAGCCGAACTGCGCCCCACAGCGGTCGCAGGTACTCATGGCGCACCGCTTTCTGGCGAGCTGATCCACAACGGGAAAAGGCAAATGCGGGCGCTGCGATTCATGGGCGTGTTTCCTGATCAATTAAGGCGCTGCCACCCTGTCAACAAAGAGAGGCATCGCGCCGTGGGGAGGCATTTAAGCCCAGCCTAACGGATCAAAAATGAAAATACAACAAGATAGCCCTATAATGCCCACAAGCTTCTCCCTGTTGCCTGTAAAATCTCGCAAAATTTCATTTCCGGACCCGCCATGACCGCTCCTTTGCCCACACTGAAGACCGACCATCAAGACGACCTGACCGCGGTGTCTCCGCAGATCAAGGCGCAGATCCTGGCCGAGGCACTGCCGTATATCCGCAATTTCCATGGCAAGACCATTGTCATCAAATACGGCGGCAATGCGATGACCGACGAACGCCTCAAGCATGGCTTCGCACGCGATGTCATCCTGCTCAAGCTGGTCGGCATGAACCCGGTCGTGGTGCATGGCGGCGGTCCCCAGATCGACAACGCCCTGAAAAAAATCGGCAAGCAAGGCACCTTCGTGCAAGGCATGCGCATCACCGACGAAGAAACCATGGAAGTGGTCGAATGGGTGCTCGGCGGCGAAGTCCAGCAAGACATCGTGATGCTGATTAACCATTACGGCGGCCAGGCTGTCGGCCTGACCGGCAAAGATGGCGGCCTGATCCGTGCGCGCAAGATGGCCATGCCCGACAAGGAAAACCCGGGCCAGTTCCTCGACATCGGCTTTGTCGGCGAAATCGACGCCATCAACCCGGCCGTGGTCAAGGCGCTGCAGGACGACGCCTTCATTCCGATCATCTCGCCGATCGGTTTCGGCCAGGATGGCCAGGCCTACAACATCAATGCCGACGTCGTCGCCGGCAAGATCGCGGAAATCCTGAAAGCCGAAAAGTTGATCATGATGACCAACATCGCCGGCGTGCAAGATAAAAAAGGCAAGCTCGTGACCGATCTGTCGGCCCGCGAGATCGACGAAATGTTCGCCGATGGCACCATTTCCGGCGGCATGCTGCCTAAAATTTCATCGGCGCTGGACGCGGCCAAGTCGGGCGTGAACACGGTTCACATCATCGACGGGCGAATCGAGCACTCTTTGCTGCTCGAGGTCTTGACCGAACAGGCTTTTGGCACTATGATCCGGTCGCACTAAATAACTTGTGGCGGCATCAGCCGCCACGGGAACATCGGCAACCGCAGCAGGGTTGTCGAGGTAAGCATTAATACCGCCCTTTTAGCTCAGTGGTAGAGCACTCCCTTGGTAAGGGAGAGGCCACGTGTTCAATCCACGTAAAGGGCACCATTCTTCCCGCAGCACCCTCCCCCTTCAGTACACCCGCTCGACCGTCAGCCCTTTTGCGCCCAGCAATGCCGGCACGCTGTGCTTGCCGACCAAATGCAATACGCCGATCGCCGCCACGCTCTTGTCCTGCTTGGCCAGCAAGGCCGCCAGCTTCTCGGCCAATGGTCCGTTGCGTTCTTCCAACAGCACTTTTTGCATGAACTTGCCCGACACGCTGGTGTCGCCTTCGACCTTGGCCGCCACCGCATCGAGCACCGCCTTGTCGGCCGAGCCCCAGGCATCGACAATCTGGCGCATTTCCGCGCGCTGCTTGCCGGACTCCATCATATCGACGCTCTCTTCCAGGAATGCCCACTGCTCTTGCTCGCCCAGGCGGTCGAACATGGCGAACTGGGCGCTGATCGATTCGAGCTCGATCACCGGCACCTTGCTGGCGCGCGCCATCTGCGCCAGCTTGATATCGACCGCCAGTTCGGCCTGGTAACCTTCGGACGCGTACTCGGCCAGGGTGAGGGTGGTGGCCACCAGCCACGGCTTGAAGCGCGCCACCGCAGCCGGATCGATCCTGGCCTTTTTCAAGGCGTGCTCGACGCGCTTGCGAAACGCCGGCGAGCGGTCCTGGAAGCCCGGTTTGCCGGGCGCGAGCATGGCATGCGCCTGCATCGCCGCGCCCAGCTTGGCCGGGTCCTGCAACAGGTCGACTTCCAGCGCCAGCGCCGAGGCGTTCTGGATGGCCGTGGCGATGCGCGGCTCCAGGGGATAGAACTCGGGCAAGCCCACGTGCATGGTGCCGAACAGGTACATCGTGTGGCCGCCGCCGCTGACCTTGAACAGCGCGCCGCGCTCGGCGCCCCAGGCCGATGGCAGGGCCAGCATCAGAAGGCTGAGGAACACCACTATAATTGGACGTCTCATGCGTTTTTTCCTTGTTGTTTCGCTACCGCGTTTTTAGTCAGGTCTCTTGTGCCCAATCTTACCCGCTCCGCCCCGCTCTGGTTGTTTGATCTCGACAATACGCTGCACAACGCCTCGCACGCGATTTTCCCCACCATCACCGCCAACATGAACGTGTACATCGCGCGCGTGCTGGGCGACGGCGTCACGCCCGCCAGCGCCGATGTGGTCAACGCGGCCCGCCTGGCGTACTGGACACGCTACGGCGCCACCCTGCTCGGGATGATCAAGCACCACCAGGTCAGCGCCGCCGACTTCCTGCACGAAACCCACAACATCGAACGGCTGGAAGACATGATCCGCTACGAACGCGGCCTGGCGCGCCTGCTCAGGCGCCTGCCGGGGCGGAAAATCCTGCTGACCAACGCGCCGACGCGCTACTCGACCGACGTCATGCGCCACCTGGGATTGCGGCGCCACTTCAGCCACCACATCGCCATCGAAAACATGCATGTGCATGGCCAGCTGCGCCCCAAGCCGTCCAAGCTGATGCTGCGCCGCCTGCTGCGCAAGCACGGCGTGGCCGCGCAACGCTGCATCCTGGTCGAAGACACCCTGGCCAACCTGCGCACCGCCAAACAGGTCGGCATGCGCACCGCATGGGTCACCCAATATCTGCGCATGGCCGACCCGATCGGTGTTGCGCCGTTGCCAAAAAAGTTAAAACGCCCCGCTTATGTCGATGTCAAAGTAAAATCCGTGCTTCAGTTGCCGAGATGCATGAATCGGCTGCGCTGACAACGACAACCCACCTCATCGAGAACACATGGCAAGCACCAAGCCGGGCCAGCGCAAGCTGCAAATCCTCCAGGCCCTGGCCTCCATGCTGGAGCAGCCCAAAGGCGAGAAAATCACCACGGCGGCACTGGCAGCGCGGCTGGACGTATCCGAAGCGGCGCTGTACCGCCACTTCGCCAGCAAGGCGCAGATGTTCGAAGGCTTGATCGAGTTCATCGAATCGAGCGTCTTCGGCCTGATTAACCAGATCGCCGAAAACGAACAGGGCGGCATCGACCAGGCCCACGCCGTGCTGCAGATGCTGCTCGGCTTCGCGGCCAACAATCCCGGCATGACGCGGGTGCTGATCGGCGACGCCCTGGTCAACGAAGACGAGCGCCTGCAACTGCGCATGAACCAGTTCTACGACAAGGTCGAACTGGCCTGCAAGCAGTCGCTGCGCCTGGCCGTCACCCAGGGCCACGGCCAGGAAGCCGATGTCGCCGCGCGCGCCAGCCTGCTGGTGGCCTACGTGGTCGGACGCTGGCACCGCTACGCCAAGAGCGGCTTCCGCCACAATCCGGCCGAGGGCACGGCCCTGCAGATCTCCCTGCTGCTGTCGGCCTGACTGCCTTTGCACCGATGAACAGCGCGCCCTGCTTTGCCCTGCTCGACGACGCCACCGGCGCCGGCGGGCAGGCAGCGTCGCGCCTGTACACGGGCCACGCCGGCACCCTGCGCTGCGACGCGCCAGGCGACTGGCCGCCCCTGCTGGCGCAGCTCCAGGAAGCGCTCGCGCGCGGCCTGCACGCGGTCGCGGTGCTCGCGTATGAACTGGGCGGACATTTGCTGGGCATCGATGCGCACCCTGCCAGCGGCCCGCTGGCGCAAGTGCTGCTGTTCGATACCTGCACCCGCCTGACATCAAGCGAGGTGGCGGCCTGGCTGGCCGCGCAAGCGCGCGACGGCGATGGCCCGGCCGGCATCGCCAAGGTGTACGCCAACGTCGACCAGAAGGCCTTCAGCGAGGCGCTGGCGCGCATTCACGACTACATCGCCGCCGGCGACACCTACCAGGTCAACTACACTTACCGTCTGCGCTTCGACGCCTTCGGTTCGCCCCACGCGCTGTACGCACGCCTGCGCGCGCGCCAGCCGGTGCCCTACGGCGCCCTGATCGCCCTGCCCGACGGCGACGCCGTGCTCTCGCTCTCGCCCGAACTGTTCGTGCGCCATCAAGGCGGTACACTCATCGCGCGCCCGATGAAAGGCACCGCCCCGGCCAGCGACGACGACAGCGACAACGCGCGCCGCGCCGGCGCGCTGGCGGCCGACCCCAAGAACCGCGCCGAAAACCTGATGATCGTCGACCTGCTGCGCAACGACCTCGGAAGAGTCGCCGTCACCGGCAGCGTCGCGGTGCCGGCGCTGTTCGACGTGCAGCGCTTTGCCAGCGTGCTGCAGATGACGTCCACCGTGTACGCCCGCCTGCGCCCGGACGCCACCCTGACCGGCATCTTCGGGGCGCTGTACCCGTGCGGCTCGATCACCGGCGCGCCCAAGCGGCGTGCGATGGAAATCATCCACGAGCTCGAACCTGCCGCGCGCGGCGTCTACACCGGCGCCATCGGCTGGTTCGAGCCGCCCGCCACGCTTGGGGCGATCGGCGACTTTTGCCTGTCGGTGCCGATCCGCACCCTGGCGCTGCAATCCGAACAGGGCGGCACGCGGCACGGCGAAATGGGGGTCGGCGCCGGCATCGTGTACGACAGCGATTGCGCCGACGAATACGCCGAGTGCCAGCTCAAGGCGCGTTTTCTGACCGGCCTGGAAAACCGCTTCGAGGTCTTCGAAACCCTGTACGCCACGCGCGCCGACGGCTGCCGCCAGCGCGCGCGGCACCTGGCGCGCATGGCGCAATCGGCGCACTACTTCGGCTTCCCGTTCGATGACGCCGCCGCCCACGCGGCCCTGGACGCCGCCTGCGCCGCGCTGGCGCCCGGCGTGGCATCGCGCATCCGGCTCGCCATCGGCCCATCCGGTACCTTCAGCGTGCAAAGCGGCGCGCTGGCCGCGCTGACGCAGCCGGTGCGCGTGCTGCTCGCGCAAGAGGCGATGCGGTCAAGCGAACTCTTCCTGCGCCACAAAACCAGCATCCGCACCCGCTACGACGCCGCCTGGCGCGCGGCCGAGGCGCAGGGCGCATTCGACATGCTGTTCTTTAACGAGCGCGGCGAGCTGACCGAAGGAGGCCGCAGCAATGTGTTCGTGCGGGTCGACGGCCGCTGGCGCACCCCCGCCCTGGCCTGCGGCCTGCTGCCCGGGATCATGCGCGCGCTGGTGCTGGCGGACGCGCAGTGGGATGCCGAAGAAACCATCGTCACGCGCGCGATGTTTGAGCACGCCACCGGCCTGATGGTCTGCAACGCCCTGCGCGGGCCGATGATGGCGGTATTGACCTAATCGACCCAGGCGCGCAAGGCCTGTTCGCCGGCCTCGCTGAAGGCCACCACGCGCGAGTCGAGCGAGCGCCTGGCCCAGCCCAGTTCTTCGAAGCGCGCCAGCAGCGCGTCGCCCAGGGTGCCGGCCAGGTGATGCCGGCGCTCGCTCCAGTCAAGGCAGGTGCGGCAAAAGGCGCGCCGCGTGCCGGCCGCCGCAGCCAGGTCGACGCCGATGGCTTGCATCATGACGCCGCCGGCTTCGGTGAGGCGCAGGCCGGCGGCGTCGGGCGTGAAAGCAGCGCGCGCCAGCAAGCCCTCGTACACCAGCACCCCGAGTTCGCCGGCCAGGTGGTTGTAGCACACGCGCGCCTTGCGCAAGGCCGGCTCGCGCGGGCTCGAACGCAGGCGGATGGCGCCGGTGCGAAAGGCCACGTTCATGAGCGACTCGAGCAGCTGCGCCACATCGTCGTCGGCCAGGCGAAAATAGCGGTGGCGGCCCTGCGCTTGCACCGCGAGCAGGCCGGCGTCGACCAGTTTGGCCAGGTGGGTGCTGATGGTCTGCTTGGTGACGCCGGCGATGTCGGCCAGTTCGGTGGCGGTCAGCGCCATGCCCGACATGAGCGCGGTCAGCACTTCCGCGCGCGCGTGATCGCCGATCAGGGCGGCGATGCCGATGATATTGGGTCCGTCTTTCATGGTTCGATGGTAGCCGAACCATGCAGCACGCACAAGCTTGTATAGTAGGCCCTGTCGACCAACGGGAGAGCGGCCATGGAATTGATCCACTACCTGAGCGATGGTTTTTTTACCGAGGAACAGCTGCTGGCGGTGTCCGGCATCGACGCCGGCGAGCTGGCGGCGCTGCAGCGCCGCGCGATGATGCCGCAGGCCTCGTACCGGCTGCGCATTGACGTCAACTGCGACTCCTTCTTCGGCGCGCACCAGGAACACAAGCAGCTCGTCTATTACGCCAAGGGCTACGCCTCGTGGATCGGACTGCTGCAGTCGCTGGGCGGCGAGGCCGATGCCTTGCGCGTGTTCGCGGAGCGCTACCGCGCCCGCCTGGGGCAGCTGAGAGCGGCCGGCCTGTGCAGCGACGCCCCCAAGCTCGGCGCGGGGCTGGACCAGCACCTGGTCGAGGAGTGGCGCCACTTCCTCGAAGGCACCTACGGCGTGTGTACCAAGACCGGGCTGCCGGAAGATATCGCGTCAAAAGAGCTGGCCACGACGATCATCCGCGAGATCATCGGCAAACCCGGCGAACAGGCCCTGTCGATGCGCGACCGGGTGTGCCTGACCCTGGCGGTCGACTTGCTCGACACCGCCAGCGGCCAGTTCGCGCCCCATGAAAAAGAGCGCAGCTCGCGCAATTTGTTGATTGACGAGGTGCGCAAGACTTACCAGTTATGACCAACGCATTTGCCGCGATTGCCAGCTTGTAGCAAGCATCCCATCTGTAGCAGCGGATACAGACACGGTTCAAATTGAGCAACTCTAAAAGCGCCGATATTGATGTAAGTCAGGAACAGGAATGATAGGTCCGACGTAAGATGTCTGGCGAGTACTCTCACGCCTTCATCATTCTGATGGTCATCGGTTTATACGCGGTACATGTGGCGCCACTTATCACACCAGAAAAACGACGAAGTCATTTACCCCTTTAAAATCAGTCACTTACAATCACATGGGTAAACACTGGATAGCTCAAGGGATTGCCTCACTAAACTCCAGCCTCGAACCCGTACCTCACGAGGTGAACGAACTGGACTGGAAAGTCGCCGTTTCTGACAACAAGGAACGCCTGACCGAACATCTCATTGCTTTCGCGAACTATCCCAACGGTGGCTATCTAGCTTACGGTATCACCGATGCCACCGCGCGATTGGTCGGCGTCGACCAGGCGGAGGTGGAAGAGATCATTTCGCGGCTCGCCAATTTGGGCCGCGGAAATTTGCAAGCTAGTTGTCGCCTAAATACGATTTTTACGCTGCTTTTTTGAGTGCTTGATTTTTCTCCTTTTTGGTGACGGCTTCCGTGACACTTTTTTCGGGATTGAGGTGTACCGTCGTC
>NZ_WHJF01000158.1:0-9625 GCF_011682185.1 Massilia genomosp. 1 | reverse complement strand
TTCATGGTGTGGGCGTTTTGATTAAGCGTTAGAACTAAATCATGCCAGAAATGGGCGCCCACTCCCACCTTTTCGCTTGCGCTGCCAAGCAATTTTCATCCGTTCCGCTAGTTTTGCAAGAGGCTCATATGGACCCGTGGCCGCAATCTGGTATGTCGCCCCCGACTTCCCGAGCAAGGCGATCCCAGATACTGAAGTGAGCTTAAAAACCCTGTTTCTTCAGTTACATTGAACTTAACCAGGTTTTGACTTCCGCGTGGCTAATATTGTCCTGACTTCGGCCATGTTGGATGGCACCACCGTTCCCGACGGGCGCTTCTTGGTAGGGGCAGAGAGGAACTGGGCCGGCAAATTCAGCTGCTTGATGGCCCTGCCGCCAAGCACTCGGGGATAGGCGTTTTCGATGTCCGCAGTACCAGAGTCGTCCTTCCCAGGTGGTGAGGTAACGACAAATTCCAGTTTGGTGAGGCGTTTCGGTTTCATGCTGGGCTTCTGTAGCTTGCCCAATTATGCGCTTTTCCGGGGCCAAGCGCAAAAACCCACCTCTGTGCCCCGTGTTTGACGCAATAAACGCAGGAGTCACTCAGGGCGGCTACTAGCGACTATGGGAGGGACGTTTGAGGAGCGGCAACTGGCGGGGGTGTGCTTCCTCCTCTCCCGCAGATCTGCTCCGGTTGCCTTGCATCAATGGTGCAGAACGAACCTGATTTTCAGACCGTCTACAAGGCATCCAATCAAGCGCATTCATAGCAGTGCCCTGGTGGCGGTGCCATCTTTCCCCTTGCGTAAGGCGTGCGCTGCCCCATCTGCAACCGGTTACCCCTTCTTCCCGGACCAGCCCATGCCCGCGCGCGCCGTTTTCATCGTACTGGCACTCCTGTCAATATTGCATCTGTATATAGGCATGCGCCTGGTGCCGGCCATCGATCCGGGGCCGCCCGGCGTGGCGGTGGCGGTCGCGCTGCTGGCCGCATCGACCTTGCTGATGCCGGCCGGGCTGTTGTCGGTGCGCTTCAAGCGCTGGCGCTGGTCCGACCAGCTGGCGTGGGCTGGCATGCTGACCATGGGTTTGTTCTCCTCCCTGCTGGTACTGACGGTGCTGCGCGACGTGGCGCTGCTGGTGCTGACCGTGTTCGG
Source organism: Massilia genomosp. 1 (assembly GCF_011682185.1). NCBI lineage: Bacteria > Pseudomonadati > Pseudomonadota > Betaproteobacteria > Burkholderiales > Oxalobacteraceae > Massilia > Massilia genomosp. 1. The sequence continues at coordinate 8,488 of NZ_WHJF01000158.1, read as the reverse complement.
CGCCGCCGGCCAGCCGGTCGTGCGCGGCACGGCCATTGCGGTGCCGCTGGTGGCGCTGGGCGTGACCCTGATTGGCCTGGTCAACGCGCGCCGGGTGGCGCGGGTAGTCGAGGTGGATGTGCCGATCGCCGGCCTGCCGGCCGCGCTGCACGGCTACACGATCGTCCAGATCTCCGACCTGCATGTGGGTCAGACCATCAAGCGCGGCTACCTGAACGCCATCGTCACCAGGGTCAATGCGCTCAAGCCCGACGCCATTGCGATAACCGGCGACGCGGTCGACGGCAGCGTGCGGCGCCTGCGCGCTCATACCGATCCGCTGGGGCGCCTGGCGGCCCGCGACGGCGCGTTTTTCGTCACCGGCAACCACGAATACTATTCCGGCGCCGACGAATGGATCGCCGAGATGCGCCGCCTGGGCCTGACGGTGCTGATGAACCAGCACGTGGTGTGCGAGCGCGGCGACGCGGCCCTGATGATCGCCGGCGTGACCGACTTCACCGCGCACCACTTCAACGAATCGCACCGCAGCAATCCGCGCGCGGCGGCGGCCGGCGCCCCCGATCACGTGAGCGTGCGCATCCTGCTCGCGCACCAGCCGCGCAGCGCCCCGGCGGCGGCGGACGCCGGCTTTCACCTGCAACTGTCGGGCCACACGCACGGCGGCCAGTTCTTCCCGTGGAACCTGTTCGTGCCCTTGCAGCAGCCGTTTACCGCAGGCCTGAACCGCATGCGCGATCTGTGGGTGTACACCAGTCGCGGCACCGGCTACTGGGGACCGCCCAAGCGCTTCGGGGCGCCGTCCGAAATCACGCGGGTGCGCCTGGTGGCTGCTTGATGGCCGGTCGAACCTTGAGCGTGACGTCCTCCGGCACGGATGGCGCAAATGCGCTATCGTTGCCATCCTTTTGCCATCTTCAAGGATTGACCGCATGTCACGCACGTACCATCAGCCTGTGTTGTCCCTTCTCGCCGCCAGCATGATCAGTGGCGGCGCGCTGGCCGCCGCTCCCGGTAACGACCCCGCCGCGCTGGCGGCCATCCGCGACAGCGCGCTCAAAAGCGACTGGGCCTACGAACGCCTGGCCGACATGACGGACCTGATCGGCCCGCGCCTGTCCGGATCGGCCGGCGCCGCCGCCGCCGTGACCCAGGTGGCCGACGCCATGCGCAAGCTGGGCGCCACCGTCACGCTGCAACCGGTCAAGGTGCCGCACTGGGTGCGCGGCGAAGAAAAGGGCGAACTGGTGGACTTTCGCGGGCGCCCGGCCGGCGTGACCCAGCGCGTGGTGCTCACCGCCCTGGGCGGCTCCTCGGCCACCCCGGCGGCCGGCCTGGTGGCGCCGGTGATCGTGGTGCGCAGTTTCGATGAGCTCAAGGCGCGCGGCGCCGAGGTGAAAGGGCGCATCGTGCTGTTCGACGTCGCCTTCGACCAGGGCATGGCCGAGCGCGGCCAGGCGTCGCAAGCCTATCGCCAGGGCGCGAAGTACCGCGTGGGCGGGCCGCGCATGGCGGCCGAGATGGGCGCGGCGGCGGCGCTGGTGCGCTCGGTCGGCGGGGCCGACTTCCGCCTGCCGCACACCGGCAACAGCGGCATGCGCGACGGCGCGCGCATGCCGGCGGCCGCCGTCAGCGCCGAAGACGCGATGCTGATGGTGCGCCTGGCCGCGCGCGGGCCGTTGTCCATGCGCCTGACGCTCACTCCGCAAACGCTGCCCGACGCCGACAGTTTCAACGTCATTGCCGACTTGCCCGGCACCGACAAGGCCGACGAAATCGTGATCGTTTCGGGCCACCTCGATTCGTGGGACCTGGCCACCGGCGCCAACGACGACGGTGCCGGCGTGGCCAGCGCGATGGCGGTGATCGACACGCTGAAAAAACTCGACTACCGGCCGCGCCGCACGATCCGCGTGATCGCCTGGGCCAACGAAGAAAACGGCGGGCGCGGTGCGCAGGCTTATTTTGAAGCGAACAAGGCGGCGGTGGGCAAGCAGATTGCCGCGATCGAGAGCGACAGCGGTGCGGGGCGCCCGTTCGGGCTGCGCGCCAGCGTGCTCGCGCGCGACGTGGCGCTGTTCGCGCCGCTGCAGGCCGCACTCGAACCGATGGGCGCCGGCGCCTTCCAGCGCAGCGATGCTCTCGGCAGCGGCGACCTGCACGAACTGGAACAGGCCGGCGTGCCGAGTTTTGCGCCGCTGATCGACACCGCCAACTACTTCCACTACCACCATTCGGCGGCCGATACGCTCGACAAGGTCGATCCGGAAAACCTGCGCCGCCATGTGGCGGTGATGGCCGCCACCACCTGGTTCCTGGCCAATACCGACAAGCCGGTGGCGCGCTGGGTCGACGCCGTAAAGGAGTAAGCGGCAGGCGGTGGAGGCGCCTCAGAAGGCGTCGAGCGGAATCTTCAGGTAACGCACCCCGTTCGCCTCCGGCGCCGGCAGTTGGCCGGCGTTGAGGTTGACCTGGATCGCCGGCAGGATCAGGGTCGGCATGGCCAGGGTGGCGTCGCGCCGCGTGCGCATGGCCACGAAGTCGGCTTCGCTCACGCCGTCATGCACGTGGATATTCTGTGCGCGCTGGGCGGCGACGGTGGTTTCCCAGGCCGGCGCGCGCCCTTCGGGCGGATAGTCGTGGCACATGAACAGGCGCGTACACGGGGCCAGCGCCAGGATGCGGCGCACCGACCGGTACAGCATGGCCGCGCTGCCGCCGGGGAAGTCGCAGCGCGCCGTACCCACATCCGGCATGAACAAGGTATCGCCCACAAACACGGCGTCGCCGATTTGGTACGCCATGTCGGCCGGCGTGTGCCCCGGCACGTGCAGCGCGCGCGCTTGCAGCTCGCCGATGGCGAAGTCTTCGTCGGGCGCGAACAGGTGGTTGAAGCGGCATGCTTCGCCGGCATCGGCGAACAGCGCCGCAAAGGCGCGCTGCACGGTGCGGATGCCGGCGCCGATGGCGGTGCGCCCGCCCAGTTGCGCGGCCAGGAAGGGCGCCGCCGACAGGTGGTCGGCGTGGGCGTGGGTTTCGAGCAGCCAGGCCACCGTGAGCGCCTGCGCGCGCACGAAGTCGATGACCCGCTCGGCCGACGCGGTGGACGTGCGTCCCGACGTGGGATCGAAATCGTGTACCGGATCGATGATCGCGCATGGCGTGCCGGGACCGGCGTGGACCACATAGGTGACGGTGGCGGTGCTGTCGTCGTAGAAGGCCTGGATCTGTGCTTGCGTCATTGCCAGATTATATGCCGGCCATGCGTTTCCGGCGGACGTAAAAAAGCCCGGCGGTTCCGTTGGGAACTGGCCGGGCCACTTGACGTTGTATCGTCTACAGGTTCAGGCGTGGCAGGTAGCCGCCTGGAATGATTCCGAAGACCGACAGGACGATCAGGATCAGGAGAATGATGAACAGCACGCGGACGATCTGCGCAACGGGAGCCGGCAGCGGCAGCATGCTGACGAGCCACCAGATCAATCCGAAGATGACCAGGTAGATGATGAGGCTGATGAGGATATTCATTTTGTTTTCCAATAAGGCTGTTGTTATTGATAAGTAGTGCGACAGAACGGACGATATCGGAAAAGCATCGGTCGATCCGTTCGGTAGGGCACATAAGCCCTCAGTCGACCAGCACGCGGCGCACGGCCCGGGCACGCCCCCGGAATGGCCGGCCATACATGGTCTGGATGCCGCTCGTGAAGTTTTGCCCCCACACCAGGTGCGCGCGCGGCTCCTGCGTTTCGCACGACCAGTACCACATGCGCTGGAAATGCTCATGCAGATTGGCGTAGAGCAATGACAGCTCGCGCCGCGTCGGCAATTCCCCACCGCAGGCCAGCGCCCAGTCGCGGGCGATTCTCCACGGCACATCCGCCGCTTCATCCGGCAACAGTACCAGATGGTGGTCGCGACAATTGTTCTTTCCGAGAATGAGGCCGGCGTAGTGCTCGCCGGCGCAAAGGGCGTGCCTGAGCTTCGTATAGTCGCGCATAGGTTCTCCATCGATGTGAATTGACGTTCTTTAGAGCGGCCCGGCGCACGCGAGTTGCATTTAAGTGTTTGATTTCTATGGAGGAACTAAAAATATGGTTTTCATACTTGACAGAAATTCTTTTGTCAAATCATTGAACCTAAATCTTTGATCCCGCTCAAACCTTGTTCATTCACGTCACAATGTAAGGAACCTGTAATGAATAAACTTGTCACTTTTGCTTCGGAAATCCGTGTCAACGCGTTGCTGTGCAGCAGCATGACGGTCTTGCTTGCCGCTTGCGGCGGCGGCAGCGGCGAACAGGACTTGTCCCAGGCTAAGCAACAAACGCAGACGGCCGGCTACATGGTCAGCGCAGAAGGGGCCAGCGCCGAGGCGGCGCCGGTCGACGCGCTGATGGCCAGCCGTGCCGACGGCGAACAGGCCGATGCAAGCACGGTTGCGGCCCCGGGCGGCGCCGCCCAGGCTGCGGACGCCGCTCCATCCAATTACAGCGAGAAAGATTTTGCCCTCATCGGTTACGGCGCCGGCGATGCCATGCCGGCCACGGCCAGCGCCAGCGCCTACGGCGCCAACGATGCGGCCGCCCTGGCCGCCGCCACCGCGCCCCAGGGCCCGGAGGTGACGGTATCGGCGCAAGCGGTTCCCGTCATTCCCTCGACGACCTACAAGTTTTACGTGGCGCCGAACGGCAAGGACAGCAACGCCGGCAGCGCCGCCGCGCCGTTCAAGACGATTGCCCGCGCTGCGCGCGCGACCAGGGGCAGCACCACCGTGTTGGTGGCGCCCGGCACCTACGCCGGCGGCATCAAGACCACCGTCAGCGGCGCCGCTTCGGCGCGCATCTATTTCGTCTCGACCAGCAAATGGGGCGCGAAGATCGTCGCTTCCGGTGCCAGCGGCAAGACCGGTTGGGATAACCGCGGCAACTACGTCGACATCGTCGGCTTCGAAGTCAACGGCAAGGGTGGCAAGTGGACCGGCGGCATCTACAATGGCGGTTCCTACGACATGATCCGCGCCAATTACGTGCATGACATCGCCAAGGGCGTCGCTTGCAACAGCGGCGGCGGTTCGGCGATCGGCGTGGACAGCTACTACAAGGGCGTCAAGTCCGACGTCGTCGGCAACCTCGTGCATGATATCGGCCCGGCCGGCTGCCGCTTCGTGCAGGGCATCTACATCAGCACCTCGGGCAGCGTGAAGAACAACGTGGTCTACCGCGTGGCCGAAGGCGCGATCCACCTGTGGCACGACGCCAACCGCGTGATCATCACCAACAATACGGTGACGACCTCGAACACCGGCATCATTGTCGGCGGCGGCGACTTCTATCACTCCAGGGGTCCGGCCGATTACATCGCCGTGTACAGCAACATCGTGTACGACAACAAGATGGGCGTGTCGGAGCAGGGCAAGACGGGCAAAAACAATACTTACCGCAACAACCTGGTATTCAAGAACGCGACCTACAACTGGCAGCTCAAAAATGGCCTGACCCACACCGGCACCGTCAGTTCCGAACCGCTGTTCGTGGCCTACAGCCGCAGCGGCACGCCGGACCTGCGCCTGTCCAGCAGTTCGCCCGCGATCGGGCGCGGCACCCCGACCGAAGCGCTCGACTACGACTTCCTTGAGCGTCCACGCAATGCGGCGACCGGTTTCGACATCGGCGCCTATCAGCACTGATTGCCTGTAAAACAGCGATAACTCCCCCGATGCGACTGGCCGGCGACGGCTGGCGCATCGTCAATACGGCGCGCCCGGTTCGACCACCGGGCGCGCGCATGTGGCAGCGATCCCTTACGATGCGGGGAAAACCCCTATCGTTGAAGGAGATCCCCCCCATGTTGCCGACCCTGTTGCGCAGCCCCTTGTCCTGTTGCGTCGCCGCCGCCCTGACGGCGCTGGCGCCGCCCGCCGCACTGGCGCAGTGGCCCACCAGCGATGCGGCGCCGGCCGCCAAAGGCTGGCGCGCGGAAACGGTAAGCGAAGGCTTGTCCCATCCCTGGGCCATGGGTTCGTTGCCGGACGGGCGACTGCTGGTGAGCACCAAGAATGGCAAGCTGTATATGCTCAAGGGCAAGCGCTTCGAGGAAGTGCCGATGGAAGGTTTGCCGCCGGTCTTCAGCAACGGTCAGGGCGGCCTGCTCGACATCGCCATCCATCCGGGCGACAAGGCCAATCCGCGCATCTACATGACGATGGCCACTGGCACCGATGAAGCCAACCGGACCACCCTGGTGCAGGGCGTGTTCGACGGCAAGCGCGTGAAGGGCATCAAGACCTTGTTCCGCGCCCGGCCCGACAAGAGCGGCGGCCAGCATTTCGGCTCGCGCCTGCTGTGGCAGAAGGATGGTACCTTGTTGATGAGTATTGGCGACGGCGGCAATCCACCGCAGCAGGTGGGCGGCATGCTGGCGCGCGACCAGGCCCAGAACCTTTCCAGCCACAACGGTTCGATCCTGCGCCTGACCGATGCCGGCAAGGCCGCGCCGGGCAATCCGCTGGCCACGCGCCCGGGCGCGCTGCCCGAAATCTGGAGTTACGGCCACCGCAATATCCAGGGCATGGCGCTCGACGCCAATGGCCGCGTGTGGGCCAGCGAACACGGACCACGCGGCGGCGATGAACTGAACCTGATCGAAGGGGGCCAAAATTATGGCTGGCCGCTGCAAAGCTACGGGCGCGATTACCGCACGGGCGAGCCGGTCGGCCAGTTGCTCGTGCCCGGCATGAGGCAGCCCAGGATTGCCTGGGTGCCGTCGCCGGGCGCGTCCGGCCTGGCGCAGTACAGCGGCAGCCAGTTTCCGCAATGGCGCGGCAGCCTGTTCAGCGGGGGCCTGGCCACCACCGACGTGCGCCGCATCGTGCTCGACAAGGACGCGCATGTGGTGTCGCAAGAACGCCTGCTGATCGGCAAGCGCGTGCGCGATGTGCGCCAGGGACCTGACGGGCATCTGTACGTCATCACCGACGAAGACAAGGGCCAGTTGCTGCGCATCGTGCCGCAGTAAGCGCCATCCGATGAAGAAATGAAAAGCCCACGCATGCGTGGGCTTGACGTGCTGGCAAAGCGGGATTTGCCGGTGCCGCCGCAGGCGGCGTCAGCTATCCGTATCGTCGTTCAGCTGCGCCGCCTGTCCCGACGAATTGAGGGCGTCGGACGCGCCCACCGGCGTCTGGCCAAACGATTGAATGGTGCCGCCCATGAATTCGTAACCGGTCAGCGACGGCCCCCAGTTGCTGCCGTCCCACCACTTGTGATACAGCGCGCTGTCCGACCCGGTAGCGAACACATCGAGACGGTTGGCCGCCCACGACACCACGTGTGCTTGCGAGGACAGGATGCCGCCCATGCCTTCGAAGCCCGTCAGCGACGGCCCCCAGTTGCTGCCGTCCCACCATTTGTGATACAGCGCGCTGTCGGTGCCGACCACAAACACGTCGAGCCGGTTCGGTCCCCACGACACCGCTTCGGGGTTGCCGATGCACACGCCGCCGAGGCGTTCCAGGTTGTTCCCGGCGGGCAGCCACTGGCTGCCGTTCCACCACTTGTGATACAGCGCGCCATCCGTGCCGGTGACGAACACGTCGAGGCGGTTGTTGCCCCATGCTACCGCGCGCGGGGCCGAGGTGCAGACGCCGCCCAGGCGTTCGTAGCCGGTCAGCGACGGCCCCCAGTTGCTGCCGTCCCACCACTTGTGATACAGCGCGCGGTCGGTGCCGATGACGAACAGGTCGAGCCGGTTCGGTCCCCAGGAGACGACTTCGGGCTGCTCCATGATGATGCCGCCCATGTTTTCATAACCGGTCAGCGACGGTCCCCAGGTCGAGCCGCTGCGCCACTTGTGATACAGCGCACGGTCGGTGCCGAGCACGAACACGTCGAGCCGGTTGGGACCCCACGAGATGGCGCGCGGGTCGCCGATGCACACGCCGCCCAGGTTGGTGTAGCCGGTCAGCGACGGTACCCAGGCGCTGCCGTTGAAATTCTTGTGATACAGGGCGCTGTCGGTGCCTGTGACAAACAGGTCGAGCCGGTTGGGCTGGGTCGAGATGGCCTGCGGCATGCTGGTGCCGACCCCGCCCATGAATTCGTAGCTGGTCACGGACGGGTTCCAGCTCGCGCCGTTCCACCATTTGTGATACATGCCGCGGTTGGTGCCGAGCGTGAACACGTCGAGCCGGTTCGGACCCCATGCCACGACCGGCCCCGAGCTGGGCTTGCGCGGGCCGGCTTGCAGCGCCAGCGCCTGGGCGCCGGGGATATCGCCCTGGACGGCGGCGCCGGCCGCCGGCTGGCTTCTCATGCTCGCGCCCGGCATGCCGTGCGCGCCTTGCGCGGCGGCGCTGGCGCCGCTAGTGTAGTGTTGCATTCTGTTTGCCGCTTAAGCGGCTGTTGGCGCGAATTACCTTTTGCAGGATATCGCGCGCAGTTGCTGTCCAAATAAATGGCTTCGGATTGGCATTGTGGTGCGCGACATA
>NZ_WHJF01000157.1:0-9731 GCF_011682185.1 Massilia genomosp. 1 | reverse complement strand
GTCAGCGATATGCCAACGAACTGCGCCGGCGTCAGCCGCAGCGCGGCGACAAATGGCATCTCGACGAAGTCGTGCTCACCATCAAGGGCAAACACCACTATCTCTGGCGCGCTGTCGACCAGGATGGCCATACGCTGGATGTTCTTGTTCAAAGCAGGCGCAACCGCCAAGTGTCAGCAGCGGTTGTAAACTGATACACGCAGCGATTGAAAACTGATACACCGATTTGAGAAGATGGCCGCTTTGCGGAGCGGCCTTGAAACCCAAAGAGGTGTACGTGGAAGTTCAACTACTGAAGAAGCATGGGTTAAGCCTGCGGCAGATCGCCGCGGAGGTGGGCTGCGCGGTGAACACGGTGCGTCGGCACCTGGCCCTGGAGGCGGTGCCCAAGTACGAGCGCAAGGTGAAACGCCAGACGAAGCTGGAGCAGTTCGAGCAGTATCTGAGGGAGCGTCAGCAGGCTGCACACCCGGATACGATTCCGGGGACCGTGTTGTACCGCGAGATCGCGGCACGCGGCTACCAGGGAGGCATGAGCCAGCTGCGCGCGTTCCTGCGGACGTTGCGGCCAACCCCGCCTGCCGATCCGGTGGTGCGCTTCGAGACGGCGATGGGCGAGCAGATGCAAGTGGACTGGGTCGAGTTCCGCAAGGGTGGCACGCCACTGCACGCCTTCTGCGCCACCCTGGGCTTCAGCCGGGCCAGCTATGTGGAGTTCGTCAGCAACATGAAGGTGGAAACCCTGATCGGCTGCCACGAGCGTGCCTTTGCCGCGTTCGGTGGCGTGACCCGTCGGGTCCTGTACGACAACATGAAGACGGTCGTGCTTGAGCGCGATGCCTATGGCGACGGCGAACACCGGTTCCACGCCGGCTTCCTGGACTATGCCAAGCATAGCGGCTTCGTCATCAAGCTGTGCCAGCCATACCGGGCCAAGACCAAGGGCAAGGTCGAACGTTTCAACGGCTACCTGCGGCGCTCGTTCTATGTGCCGCTGGTCAGCCGCCTGGCGCAGAGTGGCCAGAAGCTCGACGTGATCACGGCCAACGTGGAGGTGGGGCACTGGCTGGCCGAGATCGCCAACGCTCGCGTGCATGGCACGACGAAGGAGGCACCGTCCGGCGCGCTCGAGCGCGAGGTGGAACATCTGCAAGCGCTGCCGGCGCCCTGGCGGGGAGACATCGCCGCTGCCCGTCCGCAGCCGGCAACGGTGGTGCCGACGCCGCCCCGCCCGGCGGCGGTGATCAGCCGGATCGCGCAGCCGTCGCCGACGCAGCATCCACTGCACGTGTACGACGCGCTGTTGGTAATAAACCGAGCAGGCGAAGGAGTGGCGGCATGAACCTGCAGCATGAACGTATCGCAGCGTTATGCGAGAGCCTGAACCTGCCGTTCGTGGCCCAGGGCTACGGCGCCGCCACCCAGAAGGCGGCCACGCAGGAGATGGCCTACAGCGACTTCCTGGAGGGGTTGCTGAGAGAGGAAGCTGCAGGGCGCAATGTAAGAAAGCAGAGCACGATGACCCGTCTGGCAGGGTTCCCGGTGGTGAAGACGCTGGAAGAGTTCAACTATGACTTCGCCAAGGGCATCAAGCGCAGCCAGATCGAGGAACTGGCCGGCCTGGGCTTCGTGGAGCGGCGCGAGAACGTGGTGCTGGTCGGTCCCAGCGGCGTGGGCAAGACGCACCTGGCGATGGCGCTCGGCTACAAGGCGACGCAAGCCGGCATCAAGACGCGCTTCACGACGGCGGCCGACCTGATGCTGGCGTTGACCACGGCGCATACGCAGAACAACCTGAAGGCGGTCATGCATCGGGCGATCAAGGCGTACCGCTTGCTGATCATCGACGAAATCGGCTACCTGCCAATGAACCGGGAGCAAGCCAACCTGTTCTTCCAGGTGATCGCCGCCTTGTACGAGCGCGGCAGTCTGATCGTGACCAGCAACCTGCCGTTCGGGCAATGGGACACGACGTTTGCGCAGGATACGACCTTGACCGCGGCGCTGCTGGACCGCTTGCTGCACCATGCACACATCGTGCCGATCGCGGGCGAAAGCTACAGGCTCAAGCATCAGCGTCAGGCAGGAATGATGCGCGGGAGCGCGGTCACGGAAATTGACTGAACACGGGCTGTGTTCGGTGACGGAGGTGTATCAGTTTTAAATCGCTGGCACTACGAAAACTGTATCAGTTTTAAATCGCCGTTGACACCAAGCCGCCAAACGGTTCTTTCGTAAGCTTCTCACTGGCCTGTGTTATGCACCAAGGGTTCTGATCACGGACAAATTGAAAAGCTATGCGGCCGCCAAGGTGCAGATCATGCCCGGTGTCGAGCATCGCCAGCACAAAGGTTTGAACAATCGCGCCGAGCTATCACACCAGCCAACGCGACAACGAGAACGGCAGATGCGCCGCTTCAAATCACCTGGCCATGCACAGCGTTTCCTGTCGGCTCATGGCCCTATCAACAACGCCTTCGGGTGCCAGCGTAACCAGCTGTCGGCGCAGCAGTATCGTCACGTCCGCACTCAAGCATTCTCACTCTGGAACCACGTAACCGATGTAGCGATGAACGGATAATTTACAGCATCCCAAGCTCTTAATACAGCCGGATCGAGCCGACTTGTCCCGGGTTCCGCCTTCGATTCAGCAAGTTGACAGTACCCTCCTAAGTTCATTGGACCTACGTCAGGAAATGAGCATGCCTGCGGACGCCCTCAGTACGGCGTTCTATTTGCAACAAGGTATAAATATATGACATATTTTTCACAGATGTTGTTATTTATGCCATAATGCTATCTTATCTGTGCAGTACGCACTAGTGTGATATTCCCGCTAATGTACCTTGGGCTGTTTAATAAACGACTGTTGAAATCGTTATCACGCAACTTTAAAGTTGCAACTGGCTATGACGTCAACTGTAGTGCGCTCATGGCGACCAATGCCGGAACACATCAGATCATCAATGTCGGGAATGCTTGTCCTGGCGGAGAAGTGAAGAAATCACGTTTACGGGCTGGAAGGCCATCTTGGTTAAGGAAGATAGACGATACTACTTCGATAAATGGAGGCGAAGATCGATATCGCGGCATTGCGAGGCGACGCTGTTAAGAATAAAAATTCACAACAATTAGCACCCAAAATTCATGAACAGTCAATCAGAACGGCACGAGCACGAACAAAATGTAATTCCTTTGATGGTGCGACGTCATGCAGAGGAGGCTGCAACGCGTTGGTGGCGCCGCAGTTCTGCGTATATTGAGGATGAACGGTCGCGCTTTAGTGACCTGATTGAGTTTGACGACTCTATCGACGCGCATCTAGATGGTCTGAGTAATGCTGGTAATGTTGCGCGCATGGTTCTGGAACAAGCTATGTTGAGTGACGCACGGGACGCTAGTGCCGAAATATTTGTCGCGTTAGTTATGGCGTTTGAAACCGGGGATCCTGAGGTCATCCAAAATATGCTGGCACACACCAAACCTTTACCGGGTAGCGCAACGGCGTTGCAGGGCTTGTTTGCTTGGAGTGACGATGAGTTGGTCGGGCAGACTTTGCGCGCACATTTGACCAATCCTGACGTTCGGTATCAGCATGCAGCGCTAGCCGAATGCCATACCCAGCGGGTGGACGGTGGCGACCACCTTGCTTACCTGATTAGTAGTGAGAATGCGCTAGTTGCACGAGCAATCCGTACTGCCGCGCAGTGTGGAAGAGTTGATCTTCTTTCGGAGATCAAAATGTGCCTTGAATTGGCTCCAGAAACGGACGGGGAAGTCCGTTATTGGGCAGCCTGGGCTTTGCTTGCATTGGGGAATAATAGCGTAAAAGCAGTCAATACCCTTATGGCGCTAGTTAATACGTCTAGTGCAAATAATAGCGGCGCTCTGCAGATTTTGTGCTTGACTCTTCCGCGTATTGAATTGCTTGAGTATTTGCAAAGATTATCAACTACATCGATCGATCGAACGTTATATATCCAAGCATTAGGATGGAGCGGTCATGCCGGGTACGTACCCTACTTGATTGATCAAATGCGCATTACAGAATTCGGTAGTTGCGCAGGAGAAGCGTGTCGCTTAATAACAGGGTTTGATTTATTGCAACGCGAAGCCGAACTAGACCCGACACCCTATCTTCCTGATATAAGCTTGTCGCGCTTGCAGAGTGCTTACCCCTACCCCAATGCGGCTATCGTATCGAAGTGGTGGGAAGAGTATGGACACAGTTTTGATATTGAGCAGCAATTGTTACTTGGAGAACCGATTAGCCTAGATTGGCTCGATGATATTATTATGTGCGGCGAACAAACCCATCGAGATCTGGCGGCATTACTTCGCTGGTTTGCCCAACCCGGACAAATGCTGCTACCCACGCACGCCCACTGTTATATCCAATGGCTGCGTTTGCAGCAACTCAAGGGGAATTGAAGATGACTACTGCAACACCATTTGATCTAAAGAAAAACAAAGCTCAACAACCAATGGTTTCGCCTGCTCAAGAGGAAAGCGAAACGCACAGCGCGCCAGTCGCCGGTTTAGTTGTGGGCGTTCTTGTCAGCATTTGCGGCGAGGGCTTGTGCAGTGTTAGTTTCAATGGAAATCCAGGTGGGACTGCTGTGCGTGCCAAGGTTCTCGCGGCGATAACGGAAGACGATATTGGCAAAACAGTTGCGCTGCTTTTCGAGAACGGTGAGATCAAACAACCTGTTGTTATGGGCTTGCTGCGGAGTAGCGCGCAAGGTAATTGCAATCTAGCCAAAACGGTTTCCGGCTTAGTTGGCCCAGCCCTGCAGATTCAGAGCGATGACGACGAAATCAACTTGATAGCTAATCGAAAGCTAGTTCTCAAATGCGGCAGTGCCAGTATTACTCTCGATATCGACGGTAATGTGGAGATACGGGGAAATCATATTCTGTCACGGGCGGCCGGGCAGAATCGGATTAAGGGTAGCGCTATTTCACTCAACTGAGAATTCCGATGTATATCTCCAATTACACCCGTTATATTGCAGAGTTCACTACTGCCTCTGACAAAAGCGGACAAAAGCACTTGCTAGTTATCATTAAGGCAACGTACCGTCTTCCACTTGCAGGCGAAGCCGTGGGACTGATGACCACCCAGCTTCCTCTTTGGATGGCCGATACCGCGACCGGTGCTCTGGGCCTATCTGCTCCGGTTTATGAGTGTGATTATGTACTCAGAAAGCCGAAGTGCGATGTGCTTTTGTTAGGTGCCGCCTACGCGCCGTATGGCATTGCAGCAGAACGGGTAGCAGTAGGAATGCAGGTTGGCACTCTTAGCAAAGCATTTTACGTGACCGGAAAACGCACATGGCACGCAGGGTTATTTGGAACACGCCCCAATCAGGCGGCCTCGTTCACTCGACAGGAAATTAGTTACGACGTCGCGTTCGGCGGTTACGAAAATAGTCCCGATAACCCAGCCGAGCGTGCTGTATACCTCTTAAATCCGGTAGGAGTCGGATTTCAAAAAAAGATGAAATCATCTTTGATCAACAATATGCCCATGCCTCAGACCGAAGCCCCTGCTGATCCAATAACCTCACCTAAAAAGAAATACAGTCCGATGAGCTTTGGGCCGCTGGGTCGGAGCTGGGCGCAACGGGCCAAGTATGCGGGAACTTACGGCGCCCGTTGGGAGGATGAAGTTTTTCCATTCTTGCCTGCAGACTTCGACGATCGCTATTTTCAGAGCGCACCTGAAGATCAGCAGCTTTCTTGCCTAACCGGTGGGGAGACCGTCACTCTGCTTAACCTCACTCATCCGGCGCTCACGCCTTCTGGCCGGTTCGACTTCACCATTCCTGATCTCACTGTTGACGTCCGTTTCTACCCAAAACGTAGTGCTGCGGTAGATGTTGCCGCACGAGCCGACACACTGCTAATTGAACCCGACCAGCAGCGGTTTAGTGTAACGTGGCGCGTCTCGCTACCGATCGCCCGCTCGTCTGACGAAGTTGAGACTGTGGAAATCAGCACTCCGTCGCAAAGACGCGCTACCGCAGCTAATCAGAGCACGGGGGCGGCGGTATGAGCTCACCTCAAATCTGTGTTGCAGCTGCGGGGCTGGTGACGAGTGTCGGCCTCGATACAAGCTCCACATGTTCCGCACTTCGATGCCGGCTCAATAACTTCAATGAAATGGGCGCACTGGACTACGCCAACGAACCAGTGGTGGGCGCGCGCGTGCCACTGTTGATTGGCCCCGTCCCTGATATAGAAAGACTCGCTGCGATGGCAGTTGCAGCGATCAGGCAGGCGTTAGAAGGCCGTTGCGGCATCGTGCTTGCCGAGGTGCCGATACTTCTATGTGTAGCGGAGGTAGGACGCGTTGGCCGCATCCCAGACCTTGACGTCAGACTGGTGGGCGAGTTGGAGCGACGCTTTAACCACCCATTTCATCCTGACTCTGAAACGATCGCTGAGGGTCAAAATTCTGTTAGTTGGGCGCTTATTCGTGCAAGAAAGATGTTACACGCTGGGGGGCACGTAGCCATTCTAGTTGTTGCCGCCGATTCGCTCATCACTGGCGCCACCGTCCAGGCTCACCTCAAGGAAGGAAGAATTATGTCTACCGGTGTGAGAGCTGGATACATTCCGGGTGAAGCTGCCGGAGCGCTGCTATTGCAGCATCCCGATGATACAGCAGCTACCGAACTCCGTGTTTATGGTGTCGGTACGGCCAGGGAGGACGCCACCCGCAATGCTGACTTGCCGTTTCGCGCCGCTGGGCTAACAGCGGCAGTCAAAGCTGCTCTAAAAGATGCTGATGCCGTTGCGGAAGAGATTGATATCTGCCTGTCGGACGCAAGCGGTGAGGAATATTATTTTGAGGAACTTGCGTTAGTTCAGCAACGGAGCGGACTTGAAGTAACATTATGGTTGCCTGCGGAATGCGTTGGTGAAACTGGCAGCGCAATTGGATGCATTCAAATAGCTTGGATGTTTGAAGCAGGAAGGAAGATCTACCTTCCAGGCAATAGCGCCTTATTGTTGGCCAGTGGCGAGGAGGGAGTACGAACCGCAGCCATCCTGTCGTTTTACCATAGTTAGCACTGCCGCTATGCAAAAGCGGCCTGATAAAAGAATCATTTATCCAATTATGAAAGGCAGAATATGGCGCATGACGTGTATGCAAATGATCACGAAGTGGTGGCTAAAGCTGGTGATAGTCTAACTGTAGCCAATTTTCCCGACGTTTGTTATAGCGCCCCATATCCGGCAAAGGTTGGGGTGCCAATTCCGTACCCTAACACGGCATTTGCTAAAGATGCTATAAATGGATCGCGAACGGTATTTATTGGAGGCAAAGAAATAATGCAGCGTGATAAGTCGTTTTTGAGAGTTAGTACTGGAAACGAGCCAGCGACGAAAGCTTTCAAAAAAGGTGCAATTACCGATGTCATCAAAGGAAAGTGCTACTTTCGTTCTTGGTCGATGAATGTTTTCGTCGAGGGATATAATGTGTGTCGTGATGGCGACTTAACAACTAATAATCACGGTTAACCAGATGCCATTGCCTGCAGCAGTCTGGGTCGGAATCGAGGTCATTGCGGTCGTTTCCGCTAAGGTGGCCGCAAAGAAAGCAGCAAAAGAGCTCATCAAGAGGCAAGCTAAAAAGGAAGCGGAACGTCTTGCGAAAGAAGCACTCAAAAAACAGGCTGAGAAAGAGTTAAAGGAGAAGGTAGCAGAGGCTGCAAAAAAAGCCGCGGCAGATGCCGCTAAGAAAGCTAAGGCTAAATCTGGCGCGGTTCCAAAAGCGAACACTGCACCGAAGAAACATCAAGGTAAGCAAAAGCAAAAGCTTGGAAAATGTGATTTGCGACGATATCATCCCGACACGTGCAAGCCATTGACCGGGCACCATGTTGTCCCAGACAGGGTTTTTCGAATCGGAAACGAAAAGACTGGTGTTCGAATTCCGGGCGCCATTTCGAATAATGAGGGTTGGGTCATCTGTGTGGAAGGGCAAAATAGAAGCAAGACCAAAGCTCACGGACAGATTCATGCGCTTTACGATTATGCGGAAGCTGCACTGGGCAAGGTGGGTAAACCCGTTGGAACAGCCGAGCTGGGGAAATTGGAGGCATTGGGTGTGGCAGCGGCTGCGAAAATAGCAAATTGCAATGCTGTAAAAATGCTCGCTGAGCTTCGTTTGAAACACCAGTTAGATGGTCTTGGCCCAAACATGAAAGTTCGAGCGGATCCATGGGGAAGTATAAGCAAAACCCTTGACCCTAAAAAGTTGGGGACGGGGACAGTTCCTCTAGGAAAATTTACAAAGTAAGATTAATCTACGATTGTTGATTTGAAAGGCATATATGGCAAAAAAAAAATATGACGCGGCAGTTACGTTTGTCGCAGGCTGCGTTATTGAAAAAGACTATGTGTATCTCGCAGCCAAGCTTGATAGCCTTGACATCGAAGATGCGTACACGCGAATCTTTATATTCGATGGCGCGAAAGGTGATAGTAACTGGGTCTTGCATGATCTTGCGGACTGGGAAGTTGTTTCCGTTGGCGTTGCTAGCTCTGTCACACCGCGCTTGTACTGTTCTCTTTCTAAAGATGGAAACGTGCGTCTCGAGTATGTGGGGGGCGAATTGGTGGAGGAAATTGTCGATGCCGGATTAAGCACGGGCGACGTTGATAAATATGGTTATGTAAGCAAGATCCGGGAAATTGGAAACCACCTATATGTGTGTGGGTTAAGTGGGCAAGTCTATCGGAGAGAAGGGGGGATATGGAAGCACTTCGACGAAAATTTGTTACGTCCGGTTATTGATTTTGCTCAGCGTATCGAGCGCATTAATTCCGGTGACATGAGTGATTTCGATAGCTTGTTTGACGACGCCCTTGCATTGAACGATGTCAACGGAATTGATGAAAGCGACATATATACGGTTGGCGATTCCGGTAAGATATTTCACTTCGATGGAAAAGATTGGAGTCAAGTAGAGTGCGGCATTGACGAGATATTGCTGTGCATTAAATGTGTAAGTAGGGATGAAGTTTGGATTTGTGGGTATAACGGTGCATTGCTAAAGGGGAATTGGAAAAAAGGTTTCGTGGACGTAAGTGGGGTGGATGATAATGATGTATATTCCAGTGTTGAAGTATTTAAGGATGTAGTCTATCTCGCATCCGAAACCGGATTATCCATTTTTAACGGGAACAAAATACAGAGATTAAAAACCGGCCTCGTCCCTGAGATTTTCGACGGCAATTTGTTAGAATCCAAAGATGGGGTTCTATGGTCATTTGGTTTCAAGGATATTGCATTCTACGATGGAACCGAATGGACTCGTGTTCCATTTCCAGATAATCCTCCTATTCGTTAGCGACGCGCTTATTTATTCGGCCATCGATCATGCAAATGAGGATTTCTGGCGCCGAAATGCTGTAAAGAAAGAGGGTACTGTCAACTTGCTGAATCGAAGGCGGAACCAGGGGCAAGTCGGCTCGATCCAGCTGTATTGAGGCCTTGTGATGGTGTAAATTATTCGTTCATCGCTACTTCGGTTAACTGGTTTCGGAGTGAGAATGCTTGAGTGCTGACGTGACGATACTGCTGCGCCGACGTAACCGTTCACGTCCCGGACGGAATCGGCGGCAGCGAGGGTGTGGCGACGCCCTTTCTGGCGGCGGCGATCACAGTGGCGATGTAGACCCAGGAGGAAACGGCCCGCTTGCGGCAAGTCTCGATG
>NZ_WHJF01000156.1:0-9806 GCF_011682185.1 Massilia genomosp. 1 | reverse complement strand
TTAGGAAACCGAAGACTCCCCCAATAGGAGCATTTGTTCAAGTTCCTTGCGGGGGTCACCCCATCGCCCATCACGCTACGTGATCAAAATGGCGCCGAAACCCATCAGGTTGAGTGACCATACTCAACACCAGATTAGCGGATGAGGCCGTGTCCGAATGTCAGACCTGACACCAGATTGAAGACAGCAGATTGAAAAAAAGCCGCGATCGCTCGCGGCTTTGTTGACAGCGGGACGGGCTTAGAAGTTGCCCTTGAACTGCATCCCCCACTGACGCGGCTCGTTGGTGAAGCCGGTCAGGTTGTTGAAGTCGATTCCGCCCACAATCCGTTCGGTGCCGGTGATGTTGCGGCCGTAGGCGGCCACTTCATACTTGCCGCTATCCCAGGTGTAGCCGACGCGCAGGCCGCCTTCCACCAGCGGCTTGCCGGTAAATTCCTTCGCTTCGTACAGGAAGAAATTGATCTTGCTGCGGTACGCCCAGTCGGTGAACACGAACAGTTGACCGTCGGCCAGGTCCATCGAGTAACGCGCGGTGCCGTTGATGATCCACTTCGGTGCCTGCGGCAAGGGATTGCCGTCGATGACGACACGGCCGGCGGCATTGATCGGATTGGCGATCGTACACTGCGCGCATTTGTTGACCGAGATGGCGCCATCGCGGATTTCGGTGAAGTTGTAGCTGCCGCCCGCCGATACCTTGAAGCTGCTGGTGACAAAGCCTTCAAAGTCCAGCTCGGCGCCACGGCCGTTGGTCTTGGCCGCGTTGATCAGGCGGTTGACGTTGGAATTGCCGCCGACCACGGTCAGCTGCTGGTTCTTGACCTGGTAGTCGTACACGCTCAAGGCCACGCGCGCGCGGCGGTTCCACAGGTCGGCTTTCACGCCGGCTTCGACCGAGGTGATGGTTTCGGCGTCGGCCACGGTGATCGGTACCGCAGCGGAGGCCGCCGCGATACTCGGCGCGCGGAAGCCGGTCGCCACGCGGGCATACACGTTGACATCCTTGTTCAGCTTGTAGGTACCGCTCAGGTCCCAGTTGGCCTTGTTGCTGCTCTCGCCCACCGAAGCCGGGCCGATCTGCGCCACGTTCCACGCCGTGACGGTGTTGAAATCCTTCTTGTCGTTAGTGTAGCGCAAGCCGCCGCGCACGTTGAAGGCATCGCTGATGACGTAGTTGACCGAGCCGAACGCCGCCCAGGCGGTATTCTTCTGGTGGCTCACCAGGCGCGACGTCTGGGCGCCGCTGGTGCTGTTGTAATTATCGGTCGAGCCGGTGGCGTCTTCGTTGAAGTAGTACAGGCCGGCTTGCCAGTTCAGCGGGCCGCTGTTCTTCGATTCGACGCGCACTTCCTGGCTGTATTGCTTGACGTCGCCGATGCCGCCGGCGGTTTCTACCTGGAACGGGATCACGCCCGGGCCGGCCGGCACGCCGCCGTCGATGTCGCCGCGACTCAGGTAATGGTCCACCCCTTCGTAGCCGGTGATCGAGTACAGCTTGAGCGCGCCGAGGTCCCACGACAGGCGCACGTTGGCGCCGTTGGTGCGCAGGGCCTGGAAGTTCAGGCCGTTGTTGGCGATCTTGTCGGCGTCGAAACCGTCGACCAGCTCGTTCGTGCCTTTTTTGATGATATTCGCGCGGAACAAACGCGAGCTGCCCGTGGTCGAACGCTGATGCACATTGAACAGGGCATTGAACGTCGTGCCTGGCTTGTACAGCACTTGCAGGCGTTCGGCGTGCTCGTTGTAGCCTTCGAGGGCGTCGCCCTGGCCAGTAAAGGTGTTGTCGACGAAATCGTCGCGGTGCTGGCGCAGGGTCGAGAAGCGCGCCGCCCATTCCTTGCTCAGCGGAATATTCACGGCGCCGTCAACGTTGACCGTGTTGTGGGTCGCGACGGAGGCGTTGTAGTAGCCGCCGAAGCTGTCGAGCTTCGGTTTTTCGGATTCGAACTTGACCACGCCAGCCGGGGTGTTGCGGCCGAACAGGGTGCCCTGCGGGCCGCGCAGCACTTCCACGCCGGCCAGGTCGAAAATCGGGAAGCCCTTCAGGATCGGGTTCTCTTGCACCACGTCGTCGTAGATCAGCGAGACAGGCTGCGAGGCGAAGGTATTGAAGTCGGTGTTGCCGTAGCCACGGATGTAAAAGCGCGGGAAGGTGCGGCCGTTCGACGATTCCACGTTCAGGCTCGGCACTTTGCCGGCCAGCACCCGAATGTCCTGTCCGCCGGACACGAGCACATCGAGCTTCTCATCTTTGAGCAGGGTGACCGAGACCGGCACTTCCTTGATGTTCTCGGTACGGCGCTGGGCGGTCACGGTCACGGTTTGCAGTTCTGGAGCAGCCTGGGCCTGGACTTGGGCCTGGGCCATGGCCGACCCGATCGGCAGCAGTGCGGACAGGGCCAGCACGGCGCCGTGCGCGCCGATAACGCGCTTGTGCATCTTGGACATCTTGATCATTCGAGTTCCCTGGAAAAAGTTGATGAAGCGTACGACGAAGGTAATCCTGTCTCCTGCTTTTGCTCTTTTTCTGGACGTACTCGCATGCGAACGCGCGGCGATGGACGCCGTCGGCACCGCATCTTGTCGATGTCTGTGTTGCCGACTTTATAGGAGGCGGTATTTTCTGCCATCACGGCTGTGAATGGCAAGGACGTTCACAGCCCGCGTGATCTTCACGCAACATTTTTTGCAACTAACCACGCTTTGCGCGATTTATGCACCGTTATTGTGCGGCGCCTCCACCAGGATCGCGCGCAAATCGTTGACGTTGGTGCGCGTCGGCCCCGTCACCACCAGGTCGCCCAGCGCCGCGAAGAAGCTGTAGCCATCGTTATCGCGCAGCAGCGCCTGCGCATCGACGCCGGCCAGCGTGGCGCGCGCCAGCGACCCGGGATCGAGCAGCGCCCCGGCGTTGTCCTCGGTGCCGTCGATGCCGTCGGTATCGCAGGCAATCGCATGCACGCCTGGCATGCCCTTGAGCGCGATGGCCAGCGCCAGCAAGAATTCGGCATTGCGCCCGCCGCGCCCCTGGCCGCGCAAGGTGACCGTGGTTTCGCCACCCGACAAAATCACGCACGGCGCGGCCAGCGGCTGCCCGTAGCCCGCCACCTGGCGCGCAATGCCCGCGTGGACGATGGCCACCTCGCGCGCCTCGCCCTCCATGCACCCGCTCAGGATCAGCGGCGTGTAGCCGGCCGCACGCGCGGCGGCGGCGGCGGCGTCGAGCGCATGCTGGGCACTGGCAATGACCACCGCCCGGTTGCCGGCCAGGCGCGCATCGTCGATGGCCGGTGCGGCCAGCGCCGCGTCGTCCAGCACCGCGCGCACCGCCGGCGGCGCCGCGATGCCGTATTTGGCGAGCAGCGCCAGCGCATCGGCCGCGCAACTGCCGTCCGGGATGGTCGGCCCGGACGCCACCACCGCCGGATCGTCGCCCGGCACATCGGACACCACCAGGGTCAGCACGCGCGCCGGATGGCAGGCCAGCGCCAGGCGCCCGCCCTTGATCGCCGACAGGTGGCGCCGCACGCAATTGATCGCGCCGATCGGCGCGCCGCTGGCCAGCAGGCGGCGCGTCAGCTCGCGCTTGTCGGCCGGCGTGATGCCGGGCGCCGGCAGCGACAGCAGCGCCGAGCCGCCGCCGGACATGAGGCACAGCACCAGGTCGTCCTGATTGAGGCCGCGCACCAGCGCCAGCATGCGCCGCGCCGCCGTGCTGCTGGCGTCATCGGGCAGCGGATGGCCCGCCTCGATCACCTCGATATGCCGGGTCGGCGCGCCATGCCCGTAGCGCGTGACCACCAGGCCCTTGATCTGGCCCTGCCAGTGCCGCTCGACCGCCTGCGCCATGCGTGCGGCCGCCTTGCCGGCGCCGATCACGATGGTGCGCCCCTTGGGCGCGGCGGGCAGGTGCGGCGCCAGCACGGCCAGCGGATCGACCGCCGCCAGCGCACTGTCGAACAGGTGCATGAGCAGCTGGTGCGGTGGAGTGCGCGGCGCGCTGGCAGGGTTCATGTGGTCCTCGTTGAATGGCTTGCCAGGCCGGCGCGAAAGAGGTATCTTTTTTCGCGCCGCCTGGCCTATGATATTGACACAAAAATATCTTCCAGGAGCGTTCGTGCCTTCCCAAAAAATCCCCGCCATCCTCACCGCGCTGATGATCGCCATGACCAGTACCCTCCCCGCCTTGGCCGCCGACAGCGCGGCGCCGCCCGTCGCAGCCAAGGCCGCGTGGCAGGAAACGCGCCACGGCGAGGTCGTCACCGACGACTACCGCTGGCTGCAAAAGAAGGAAGACCCGAAGGTGATCGCCCATCTTGAGGCCGAAAACGCCTACACCGAGGCGATGACGGCCGAGATCGCGCCGCTGGCCGACAAATTGTTCGCCGAGATCAAGGGCCGCATGCAGGAAGTGGACCTGTCGGTGCCGGCGCGCACCGGTAAATACTACTACTACACGCGCTTCGAAGCGGGCAAGCAGTACCCGATCAACTGCCGCCGCCTGGCCGGCGCCAAGCTGGCCTACGACCACCAGGCGCCGGAAGAAATCCTGCTGAACCAGAACGAGATGGCCGAAGGCCAGAAGTTCTTCGCCGTCGCCGGCACGTTTGTGAGCCCGGACGAGACGCTGCTGGTGTACCTGACCGACACCACCGGCTACCGCCAGTTCGAGTTGCACGTCAAGGACCTCAAGACCGGCAAGCTGCTGCCCGACAGCGTAGCGCGCGTGACCTCGGTGGCCTGGGCGCTTGACAACAAGACCATCTTCTTCGTGCAGGAAGACGCCACCACCAAACGCTCCGACCGGGTGTTCCGCATGACACCCGGCAGCGCGCCGGTCGAGGTGTATCACGAGCCGGTCGAGCAGTTCAGCGTGCAGGTGGAAGCCTCGCGCGACGGCAAGTTCATCATGCTCGATATGGGCGCGACCGACACCAGCGAGACGCGCATGCTGGCGGCCGACAAGCCGCTGGGCGCCTTCCGCCCGGTGCTGGGACGCGAAAAAGGCCATCGCTACAGCGTCGAACACCGCAAGGGCGAGTTGTTCATCACGACCAACAAGGATGCGAAAAACTTCCGCCTGGTGCGCGCGCCATTGGCCACGCCCGGCCCCAAGTTCTGGAAAGAGCTGGTCAAGCACGACAAGGCGGTCATGGTGCGCGAAGTCGACGCCTTCCGCGATTTTCTGGTGGTGATGGAAAAATCGAATGCGCTCAACCGCGCGCGCATCTACAACTTCAAGAACAAATCGTGGAAGACGGTGCAGTTCGACGACCCGGTCTACATGGCCACGCGCATGCGCACTCCCGCCTTCGACGCCACCAGCTACCGCATGGCCTACCAGTCGCCGGTGACGCCGGCGACCGTGCTCGATGTGGACATGGCCAGCGGCGCGCGCACGGTCCTCAAGCGGGTCGAGGTGGTGGGCGGCTACGACCCCAGCCGCTTCGAAAGCCGCCGCCTGTGGGTAAGCGCGCGCGACGGCGCCAGGGTGCCGCTGTCGGCCGTCTACAAAAAGGGCGTGAAGTTCGACGGCAGCGCGCCGATGCTGCTCACGTCCTACGGCTCGTACGGGATTGCGACGGAAGCGAATTTTTCGATCGGGCGTCTGAGCCTGCTCGAGCGCGGCGTGATCGTGGTGCAGGCGCACATCCGCGGCGGCACCGACATGGGCGAGGCCTGGCATGACGACGGCATGCTGATGAAAAAGAAGAACACCTTCTACGACTTCATCGACGCCGCCGATTTCCTGGTCAAGGAAAAGTGGACCAGCCCGAGTCGCCTGGTCATCCAGGGCGGCAGCGCCGGCGGCCTGCTGATGGGCGCCGTGGCCAACATGCGCCCGGAGCTGTTCCGCGGCGTACACGCGGCCGTGCCGTTCGTCGACGTGATGAACACCATGATGGACGCCACCCTGCCCCTGACCACCGGCGAGTACCTTGAATGGGGCAACCCGACCGAAAAAGCGGCCTACGACTACATGCGCAGCTATTCGCCGTACGATAACATCGAGCGCAAGGCCTATCCGGCCATGCTGGTGACCACGGGCCTGAACGACAGCCAGGTGATGTACTGGGAGCCGGCCAAGTACGTCGCCAAGCTGCGCGCGCACAAGACCGACAACAACCAGTTGCTGCTCAAGACGAACATGGGCGCCGGCCACGGTGGCGCGTCCGGGCGTTACAACGCGCTCAAGGAAAGCGCTTTCAACATGGCGTGGATGCTGTCGCAGTGGGGGATCAAGGAGTAAGCGGAGACTGGAACCGGCGACCGGCGCCGGGAATTTTGCGGGAATTTTCATTTTTTTCGCAAAAACCCTTGCGCACTTTCCGATCTCTGGATATGATTCGTGCCTCTTCAGACGTGGTGACAAACGTCGGATGCAGTCTCTGAGGTAAGCGAAGTTTTTGGGTGCTTAGCTCAGTTGGTAGAGCAGCGCCCTTACAAGGCGCGGGTCGGGAGTTCGAGCCTCTCAGCACCCACCACCATCAGAGACGGGGCATCATGATCAGCAGTACCGATCAGAGTAACACGGAGTGGTAGTTCAGTTGGTTAGAATACCGGCCTGTCACGTCGGGGGTCGCGGGTTCGAGTCCCGTCCGCTCCGCCAGCATCAAGAAAGGGCCCGATTCGTCGGGCCCTTTTTCCATTTGCCTTTTTGTTTTCTCCTTCACTTCCGGAACCGCCTTGGCCCACGCCTACGTTACGTTTCGCCGCCGTCTCGCCCTGCACGCGTTCCAGCGCTTTGCCGCCAGCCTGAAAGGGTCGGCCGAAATCGTGCTGCTGGTGTTCGCCCAGGTTCTGATCGGCCTGTTCGCACTGGTCGCCCTGCCCCCCATGTACGCCGCCTCGCAACCGGCCCTGCAAGCCATTGGCCTGCTGCTTGCGCACGGCCTGGCGATGGCGCTGCCGGCGCTCCTGGTGCGCAAGCGCGTGCTGCCGCTCGACGTGGTGTACTGGCTGCGCCGCCTGCCGGTGCCGCCGTCCGCGCAACTGGCGGCCGATGCGCTGGTCGCGGCCATGATGGTCGGGCCGCTGGCGCTGCTGTACGCGGTCTCGGCAACGGTCTGGGTTTATCAAAGGCCCGACTGGCTGCTGCCGCTGCGCGGCGTGCTTGGCACGCTGTTCTCGCTGATGCTGACGTATGCCTGCACCATCGCCGTGCTGTCGCTGCGCGCGCGCCGCGTGCCGTCCAGCGCGCGCTGGCAGCGCCGCCTGGCGCCGCCGCCGGCGCGCTATGCGGCGCGCCAATGGCGCTCGCGCGTACACATGCTGTGGCATCGCTTGTTCTGGCTGCCCTTCTGGCGCAACGAGAACATGGTGGGCCGCCAGCAAAGCCTGATGCTGGCGGCGGCCGTGGGCGCGGCGCTGCCGTGGATGCAGGCGCCGCCCGGCATCGCGCGCGCGCTCCTGGCGCTGGTCACCAGCGCGCTGATGGTGCTGCTCACCGACCGTGGCGACAAGGCCGTGCGCGAGCAGATCGCCACGCTGCGCCCTGTCATGGCGGCCTGGCCGCTGCAAGCGCGTTCGCTGGAACTGGCGGCGCGCGCGTTTGCGCCGCTGCCCGCGCTGCTGGTGCTGGCGATGGTGTTCGCCGGTGGCCTGGCGCATGGCGTGTGGGCGCGTCCAGCCGGCCGCGCTTATCTGGTTCTTGGCTGCGTGGCGCAGGTGCTGCTGGTGGCGATTCCGCGCTTTACGGCACGCGCGCGGGTGGGCCTGGTGGTGGTGCAGATTCTGGTGTTGACGGCGGTGGGGAGCGAAATATGGCAGTAGAACAGAAGGACGGTCCGGTGCTGCGCATCCGGGGCCTGCATTTTCATTTCGATACGCGCCCGGTATTCGTCGATTTTGGGGCGCAGATCGAGCCGGGCATCACCTGGCTGCGCGGCGCCAACGGCATGGGCAAGACCACCTTGCTCAAGCTGGTGGCCGGCGCGCTCACGGCCAACGGCGGCACCATCGCATTGGACGGCGTCGATTGCGCGGCGCAGCCGCTGGCCTACCGGCTGGCGGCGTTTTACTGCGGCGGCGACCTGCCGGATTTACCGTGGCTGACGGTGCAGGAGTTCCTCGACCTGCACCTGGCGCTGTATCCGGCCGCCCAGGCGCGCCTGGTCGAGCGCCAGCTCGACGCGTTCGGCGTGAGCGGGACGCTGGGGCAGGCGCTGTCGACCCTGTCGCTGGGGCAGCACAAGAAGGTGCAGCTGTCGTTGGCGCTGGCCCTGCCGGTGCGCCTGCTGCTGCTCGACGAGCCGTTCAACGGGCTCGATGCGGCGGCGGTGGCGTACTTGCGCGGGCAGCTGGGAGAACTGGGGGCGCGCCAGGATGTGTGCGTGCTGCTGACCAGTCACCTGGAGCCGCTGGTGGCGGTCAGGCGCATGCTGGACCTGGATCGCCCGCAGCCAGCCTAATTGGCCTGCCCCGCCTCGACCCGGTTGCGTCCCGCGCTCTTGGCCACGTACAGCGCGTGATCGGCGCGCGCCAGCGCGGCGTTGATATGCTCGCCCGGCTCGATCGTCACCACGCCGATACTGACCGTCATCGCATACTTGTCCCGCAGCGCCGGCAAGCGCGCCTCCAGCACGGCCAGGCGCAGCCGCTCGGCCGCCTGCAGCGCGCCCGCCAGGCAGGTTCCCGGCATCACCAGCGCGAATTCCTCGCCACCGAGCCGGCCCATGATGTCATGCTCGCGCAAGCTGGCCTGCGCCGTGGCGCTGAACACGCACAGCGCCTCGTCGCCGGCGGCGTGGCCGAAGCGGTCGTTCAGGCTCTTGAAATGGTCCAGGTCGAGCATCATCAGCGACACCGGGCTGCGCAGGCGCGCCGCGAGCATGCGCGCGCTCTCGGTGCGCTCGAAGAACGCGCGCCGGTTGACCAGGCCAGTCAGGCTGTCGATGGTCGCCAGCAGCGCCATCGCGCGGTCGTCCTTTTCCTTGCACAGCAGCAGAAAGCCGAAGCCGTTCACGATCATCAACAGGTAGCCGGCGATGTAGGCGACGCTTTGCACCGCCCCCGGCGCGCCGCCGACCACGCCCAGGCTGGCGTGGCTGAAGCAGGCGCGCAGCGCCATCGCCGCCGCGAACACCAGGTTATTGACGCCGATGATGCGCTGCAGGGCCGACGCCGCGCGCCCGGGACGCAGCAGCGCCGCCGCCACGGCGCCGCTGAACAGGGCGATCATCAGCGACAGCATCACGCCCAGGTCGCGCGCGCTGGCGCCGGCCAGCGGCGCCAGGTAATACAGCAGCAGCGCCAGCGCCGTCAGCGGATAGAGCAAGCGGCGCCAGCGCTCGTAACCGAGGAAGGTGGAGTAGGCGGCCGCTTCGAGCGTGATCCCCAGCACCAGCACCGAGGCCGTGGCCACCCCCATCGACTGCGGCGCGCCGGCGCTCTGCAGATAGGCCAGCAGGTTGGCAACGCCCTGCACCAGCTTGGCCCACTTCCACATGCGCATGGCCGGATGCACGGCGCCCGAACGCGCGTAAGCCGCCATCAGCATGGCGAAGGCAATATTGCCTACCGCCAGTACCAACATGAAGGTCTTGATATCGATCACTGCACGTTCCTTGTGGATCAAACACGGCCTGTCCGCAACGCATGCGAGTATGTCGCTGGCGCCGGGAAGGAAATCAGGTAAATAAATGATAACAATAATTACCACGAGGCATCATATTACACTAGTGTAGTGTTGCATTCTGTTTGCCGCTTAAGCGGCTGTTGGCGCGAATTACCTTTTGCAGGATATCGCGCGCAGTTGCTGTCCAAATAAATGGCTTCGGATTGGCATTGTGGTGCGCGACATA
>NZ_WHJF01000155.1:0-9952 GCF_011682185.1 Massilia genomosp. 1 | reverse complement strand
CGCTTCATTGACTGTCCCGTTCAATTGGGTAGGGACGCTATCGCCCGCGACATTCCGATTCAAGTTGAAAAGGTCCTGCATCGGAAAAGCGGCGCTGCGGCGGTGGTTTGTGCAACATTCAGGTTAGTACCCGGAACCGGGCTGGTCGAAGTCGGGTGGCCAATAATCCCTGTTCGGCGGGCTCACTGAAAAATAGGCGCCCCGGGGCGTGGTGAATTGGCTAAAGACTAATGCGCCGGCAGAGAGCCGGGCGACGAATTGCTCCAGGAACGCTGCAAGCGTCTCGACAACAGGCTCGACCGTCGGAGAGTCGTGCGGAACATGGTAAAGCTTGCCGCAATCTTCGGTGTGGCGAATGCAGAGATAGTCTCCGTCGGCGCAGAACAAGGGAACGAGCGTCATTGCTTCGACTTCGTCGGGGCGGTCCGATTCGAGGGAAATCTGTAGTTCTGCCACATGATCGCTGACGAACTCGAGTGGAATCCATTCCCAGCCACCAAAAATTCCATCGCCCTGGTTGCAACCATCGGCTTGGCGATACAGCAGACGAACTGGATCGGGAAGCCGAATGCCAGTCTCCTGCTCAAATGAAGTTATCTGCGCCGCGCTGGCCGGCTCACCCAATCGCTTCGACAAGTCGGGATGAAGCGCTTCAAGAGCACGCCGAACTTCTCCGAACGCCTGTTCCAAACTTGCCATCGTCTATCTCCCTGGTGCGAACGTTATATCGCAAAAAATGAAACGGCTCCGCCCTGCGGCAATTCGCCGGTCAGGTGAACTTCGGCCATGTGCTTCGAGTGGCGCGCAGCCTGAATGATCGAAAAGCCACTATGATACAGTGAACGCACAATCGATCACATCAAGCAAGCAACGCCGCCATGAAAATCAAACAGCTGGAACCCGCCGACACCGGCCTGCGCATGACATGCGAAGGCTTGCTGATCGGCGACATCGATTCCTTCGCCGCCCTCATGGCACTGACCGACGAACAGGCCGCAAGCCATCCAGGAGCCATGATGCTGTTGCCGCTTGACGACCTCGGGCAGGCCGAATACACCTCGGGCCACGCCAGCGCCAGCCTGTGCCTGGACGACACGGATGGCTTCGACACCAGCAACCTTGACCCCGCCGCCTACGAGAACGGACACTACCTGGGCGACCTGGCCACCCCTTCCGAATTTTTCATCCTCGAAGAAAATTTCAGGAAACGCTGTACCGGCGCCGACTTTGCCGCGGCCTGCGCGCGCGGGATCAAGATCGAGGACGACGAACTCGATGCGCTCGAGGCCATCAACGCCGACCCCGCCCTGCTCCTCGACAGCGAGGTCATCCTGCGGCGGGTTCCGGTGGGCGCCCCCTCGATGATGCTCAGCGCCGTTCCCAACGGCTACTTCAGCTGCGACCTCGATCCGTCGGAGAATGACGCCCTGGCCGAACTGCTGCGCGAGCGCCATGGCTACAGCCTGTTCGGCATCGGCGCCGCCTGCATCGGCTTGCGGCGTGCGGCGCCCCTTCCCGTCGACGCGGCGCAGGCCTTGGGGCGCGACCTGGCGCGCCTCTACAACTGCGCGGACGACGCCGCCAGGGTGACGCGCCTGGCGCAACTGGGCGCCGGGCGATGCTACCTGCTGCTCAAATACGTCGAGTATTTCGACAACGCGTAAGCGGGTCAGGCCCAACGCTGATTTTTGTCAGCACAGGCTTCGCATGCCCGTGGCGGGCGCTTTTTTCAGGCGTTCTCCGCCAGCGCCGCGCGCCGTCCCGACGTCATCAGAAACACCACATAGCCGGCCAGCAGCAAGCCGGCAAACACCAGCGCCATGACGAGGTTGTAGTACACCATCGTCCCCAGGCAGACCAGCGCCCCGAGCAAAGCGAACAACGGAAAGAAGGGATACAGCGGCGCGCTGAACGGCCGCACCATGTCCGGCTCGCTGCGGCGCAGCTTGAACAGCGCCAGCATGCTGACGATATACATCGTGATCGCCCCGAACACCGACATGGTGACGATATTGGCGGTCAGGGTCTGGCCGCCGATCTTGATCAGCTCATCGCTGTAGATCGCCGCGATGCCGACCACCCCGCCGGCCAGCACGGCCCGCTGCGGGGTCTTCAAGCGCGGATGGATCCTGGCGAAATAGTGCGGCAGATACCCTTCGCGGGCGAGCGCGAAGATCTGGCGCGAATAGCCGAAGATGATGCCGTGAAACGATGCAATCAGGCCGAACAAGCCCAGCCACACCAGCATGTGCAGCCAGCCGCTGCTGCCGCCAACGATCATCTTCATCGCCTGCGGCAGCGGATCGTTAATGTTCGACAATTTGGTCCAGTCCCCCGCCCCGCCCGCGAACAGCATCACGCCCAGGGCCAGCGCCACCAGGGTCAGGATGCCGCTCACATACGCGACCGGAATCGAGCGGCGCGGGTCCTTGGCCTCTTCGGCGGCCATCGCCACCCCCTCGATGGCGAGGAAAAACCAGATCGCAAACGGAATGGCGGCGAACATGCCGGGAACGGCCGCCATGCTGAAGCTGTCCTGCCCGGCCCAGCCGCCCTTGGTGAAGTTGTCCAGCGAAAACCCCGGCGCCACCACGCCCATAAACACCAGCAATTCGAAGATCGCCAGCAGCGCCAGCATCAACTCCAGGGTGGCCGCCACCTGCACGCCGAGCATGTTCATGGTCATGAAAATCGCATAGGCGCCGACCGCCACGAGCTTGGGGTCGAGCGCGGGAAACTGTACGTTCAGGTAGGCGCCGATGGCCAGGGCGATGGCGGGCGGGGCGAACACGAATTCGATCAGCGTGGCGGCCCCGGCAATATAGCCGCCCACCGGGCCGAAGGCGCGCTTGCTGTAGGCAAACGGGCCGCCGGCATGGGGAATCGACGTGGTCAGCTCGGTAAAGCTGAAGATGAAGGTGGTGTACATGGCGGCGATGAAGATGGCCGTCACGGCAAAGCCCAGGGTGCCGGCCGAGGCCCAGCCGTAGCTCCAGCCGAAATACTCGCCGGAGATAACCAATCCGACGCCAATCCCCCACAATTGGAAGGTGCTTAATACTTGCTTGAGCGCGGGCGCGCCTGCGGTGTTCGCGTTCATGAGTCACTCCAGTCCGGGTAAGGTGGGGAAACGTGATACGAAGATTGCTCGATGCGGCCAGCGACCGCGACGGCGCCATCGGCGGCGCGACAACGATGCTGACGAGTTAAGTATGCCGTTAAATCAACGGTTTTGGGGAAGAGTTCGCTCGACAATGCGCAACCAAGCGCCACCAAGCGCATTGACGGCGCTCGGCGCCGGGCGGCGCCAAGGCTACGGGTAACCCTTGAGCAAGACCTGCTCGCTCAAACTGCTCAACGATTGCTGGCGCTGCTCGTCCTTTTGGTCGTCCGACAAGCGTGTTTGACCAGTCAGGTAGGGCGCCAGCGCCGCCAGCAAGTCGCGCTGGAACGATTGCTGGCCCGGCGTCACCATCTCGGACACCAGCTTGCCCATCACATAGCTCAGCACCCGGGCCGACTGGCTGGCGGACTGATTGAGCGTGGCCTTGACCAGGTATCCGTCGCTGTAGGCCAGGTCCACATCGCTGCTGGCCGCGTCCTTGATCTGATGGTAATCGTAGTTCTGCGATGCTTCGGTGTGATCGAGCCTCAACACGGCGCCGGGTGTGCTCGGCGTGTGGAAGCTCGCGTTCAGCTCGGACTTCTGCTGCTGCGAGACGGTCCGCTCGCCCCGGCTGGGCCCGCCGACGCTGGTGCTTTGCGAGAGCTCGTAAGCGAAGCTGTCCTGTTCGCCCGGACGCATCGGATTGATCGCAGTCGAGGCCTGGCTGACCGAGGCGCTGAAGTCGGCCAGCCCGCTCAGCGCGGCATGGTCGTCTGCGGCCAGCTCCCACTTGCCGCCCGTGGCCACGCCGCCGCGCGGCTGCGCGGCGCCGACATTGGTATTGATGCCGGTAAAAGCTTCCTTGAACATCGTCATCAGGCCCGTGTCGGCCCGGCCCCGGCTGGCCGCCTGGTCGAACTGCTTGAGATGGCTGGCCAGCGCCCTGGCCTGCTGTTCCGGGCTGCCCAGCCCCGCCAGATTGCTGGTGTCGACGCTGACCGAGGCCGAGCCGGACGGTCCGCTCAGGCTGACCTCGCGTTGCGCGCCGTCGGCATGCAAGGCGAGCGACTGGGTCGCTTCCGGGTCGCTGCTCAGTTTGATCGTGGCGCGCAGGTCGACCGAGGCCAGCACGGCCGGATCGCATTGCGTCAAGCCCTGCAGCCGGACCGAGGGCGGGTCCTGCGTGATGCCGTCGATGGCCTCCTGGAAACCATCGGCCAGGCCGGCCAGCGCGCTGCGCTCGGCATCGCTCAGTTCCGCGCTACTGCTCATGCGCACCGCCAGGCCATCGTCGGTGTTATCGAGTGACAAGGTGACATCGACCCCACTTTTGCTGCTGATGCTGAGTGAAATCTTGTCGTTCCCCAGTCCGTGCAAAGCCGGCGCTGCGGCCGCCACGCCGTAGGGCGAGGCCGGCGTTGCGGCCGCCACGCCGTAGGGCGAGGCCGGCGTTGCGGCCGGGGCCAGCTGGACCGATTGGGAAATGTTGCCGCCCTCGCCCCGGAACTGGCCCAGCAAGGCGGCGCCCAGGCCGCTGAAACGGCCGGCTGCCGAGCGCGCGCCGACATTGGCCGCCATTAAGGCGCTGACGCCATCCTGCGCCGTCGATTCCCAGCTGAGGCCGGGGCGACCCGAGGCAGAGGCGGACAGGCTCTGCGGGCTGAGCTTGACGATGGTCGACGCTGCCGGTTTCTGGACAACTTGCGCGTCGGCGCGTTGAGCGCTCGACGCCGGGCTGCGCACGGGGGTGGCATTCCAGCTGGGAATGGAAGAGATAACAGTCATGTTTGCGAACCTTGAGAAAATAGTCTATTTGTCAACTGAACAGTTCAAGACGGCCTGACCGTCGAAGCAACATTGACATAAGCCTATATCGGCGAGGAAATGCAAATCATGAGACGTGAGGCAAAATTCGCTATTTTGACATGTTGCGAATCGCATAAGCGCTATCTTTTTACGGCCGCGACCGGCAATGCATTGTCATCAGCCGTACTGACTGAGCCGGGAAAGCGTTTCTGTTGTTGCAGGCATACCGGCGCGGCCCACCCGCGTCATATTGACAAACTATTAAGCCGCAGCCGACAATAGCGCTCATGCACACACCTCCCCTCATCGACATTGGACTGAACCTCGCCAGCCACCGCTTCACGCGCGACTGGAAACAAGTGATCGCACGCGCGCACGACGCCGGTGTCGAGCGCTTCATTTTGACTGGCACCTCGCTCAAGATTTCCCAGGAAGTAGCGCAGCTGACCGAAAAAATGGCCCCGGGTACTGCTTACTTCACCGCCGGCATTCATCCCCATTATGCGTCCGAGCTCAACGCCGACGCACTGGCCCGGCTGCGCGCTTTGCTGTCGCATCCGAATGCCGTGGCGGTGGGCGAAACGGGGCTCGACTACAACCGCGACCTGTCACCGCGCAATGTGCAGCGCGCCGCGCTCGAGGCGCAGGTCGAACTGGCCTGCACGGTCGGAAAACCCTTGTTCCTGCATGAGCGCGAGGCTGCGGACGACCTGCTGGCAATCCTGGACAATTTCAAGGCGCGCTTGCCGAAATGCGTGGTGCATTGCTTCACCGGTAGCGAGGCGGTCGCACGGCAATATATCGAGCGCGGCTTTTATCTCGGCATCACCGGCTGGGTCGGACAGAAAAACCGCAACCAGGACCTGCTGGGCGCGCTGCAAGTCATCCCGCCCGGGCGCACGATGCTCGAAACCGACGCGCCCTACCTGACGCCGCCCGGCTACGCGCCCGCCATGGCGGGCAGAAACGAACCGGCTGCGCTGCCGCGCGTTGCCGAACTGCTGGCCATCGCGCGCGGCATGCCGGTCGAGCAGGTGCGGGCCGATGCCCATGCGGCGACCATGGCGTTTTTCGGGCTGGCGGCCCTGCCCCCGGCGCTCGGCTGACGCTGTTCAAGGCCGATGCGCGGCAATTGCGTGAAGCAGTCCGCATTCTCCCGGTATCATCCGCCTCTCACTTTGCCCGGCCTTGTGCCATTTCGCACCATTTATGACTTCCTTGATCGATACCAACCCGGCCGACCCGTTGAGCACCTTGCACACCCTGGCGGAACTGTTTTCCTGGCGCGTAAAGCACACCCCCCTCGCCAACGCCTACTTACGCTACGACGATACCGGCGAGCGCTGGATGCCGATTTCCTGGCAGGCCATCGGCGACCAGGTCGAGCGCATCGTCCACGCCCTTGCGGGGCTGCGCCTGGCGCGCGGCGCCCGCATCGCCCTCTTGCTGCCGAACGGAATCGATGCGGTCGCTGTCGACCAGGCCGCGCTGGCGCTGGCCTGCGTGCCGGTGCCGATGCATGCGCTCGACAACCCGGCCAGCATCGCCTACATCCTGGCCGACAGCGAAGCGTCGGTATTGGTGGCCCAGTCGTACGCGCAGTGGCAGGCGATCAGCGCGGTCGGCATGGCGCTGCCGGCCTTGCGCCAGGTCGTCATCATGGACGCCGCGGGACTGGCCCCGGCAGTTGGCGCGCAATGCCCTGTGCTGGCCTTGCAGGACTGGCTGATCGCGCGCGCCGACGGCGAACCTGGCCTGCGCGAAGCGCCCCGGCATGACGACCTGGCCGCGCTGGTCTACACCTCGGGCACGACGGGCAAACCCAAGGGCGTCATGCTCACCCACGACAATGTGCTCGAAAACGTGAAGGCGACCATGCAGCGGGTGGCGCCGCGCGCGGACGACGTGTTCCTGTCGTTCCTGCCCCTGTCGCACACCTTCGAGCGCACGGCCGGCTATTACCTGCCGATCGCGTCCGGCTCCTGCGTGGCGCACTCGCGCTCGGCGTCGCGACTGGCCGTGGAGATGAAGGCGGTGCGACCCACCATCCTCATTTCGGTGCCGCGCATTTACGAGCGCGTACACGGCGCGATCGAGGCGAAACTGGCCGACTCGGCCCTGAAACTGCGCCTGTTCGCGATGGCGCAAAGCGTGGGCTGGCGCCGCTTTTGCCGCGCGCAGAAGCTCGCCGTGCCGGACGGTGCGCCAGCCTGGCTGGACGAACTGCTGTGGCCCTTGCTCGACAAGCTGGTGGCATCGAACATCCGGGCCCAGTTCGGCGGACGATTGCGCTTGGCCGTGAGCGGCGGCGCAGCACTGCCGCAGGCGATCGCGCGCTGTTTCCTGGCCCTTGGGGTGCCGCTGCTGCAGGGTTACGGCATGACCGAAACCTCGCCCGTGGTCGCGGCCAATGGGCTCGACGACAACGACCCGGCCACGATCGGCCGGGCCCTGCCCGGGGTCGAAGTACGCATCGGCGAGATGCAGGAACTGCAGGTGCGCGGCCGCAGCGTGATGCGCGGCTACTGGAAGCGCGAGGCCGACACGGCGGCCGCCTTCATCGACGGCTGGCTGCGCACCGGCGACCAGGCGGTGATCGAGAACGGGCGCCTGCGCATTCTGGGACGCATCAAGGAAATCATCGTCACCTCCACCGGCGAGAAGATCGCGCCCTCGGACCTGGAGCAGGCCATCACCGCCAGCCCGGTGTTCGAGCAAGCCTACGCGTTCGGCGACAATCGGCCATTCATCGCCTGCGCGGTGGTACTGAGCCAGGCCGGATGGGCTGCGATGGCCGCTGAACTCAAGCTCGACCCCGAGGCCGCCGACAGCTTGCGCGCGCCGGCCGCCGCGGCGCTGGCCTTGAAGCGCATTCGCGAACTGACCAAAGGCTTTCCGCATTATGCGCAGCCGCGCGCGGTGGCCCTCACGCGCACGCCGTGGACCAGCGAAAACAGCTTGCTTACGCCTACCCTGAAGCTCAAGCGCCTGAACCTGGCGAACCACTTCGCGACGGAGATCGAACGGCTTTATCAGCGTTGAGCGTACGCGCCGGGTCAAACCGGATCGCATAGGGTTGGTCCGCCGTTGCCGAGGCACGTACGTCGATCGTCCCGAAAACAAAATCGGTCGAGTCCCTGAACCACATTTGAAGGTCGTGCCGGCTGTCGCTACGGCGGCCTATCATCGTCGCCTGCTGGTCGCCTACCGACAATCCGCTTTCCGGAATCGCGGGGTTCTCAGCGCGTGGGGGCTGATTTACGGGAAGAATCGAGGATCGTCAATCCAGCGCCTTATTGTGGTGGCGGTCATCGCTGCCGCGTCGCTGTGCCGAGGATTGATCAGCACATTGTATTCGTCAGGCACAATCACGGAAGGCACTAGCAGCAAGGCGGTGGCGCCGGACGCAACCCACCGGTCTCCCGCATTCCTGGCGCTCAGGCCGGCCGGAATGGCGTCCCATCCCCCTGGCAGAGGGGCGAGTACCTGGCGCGCGCCCCATACAATTCCAGGTATGTCGATCCGCACAAGATAGCGATCGAACGGCAGCCCCCCGTTGCTCAGGTAATGCACCGTTTCGATTGTAGCCAAGGCGATATTGGAGGCGCTGTAGACCAGAGGCGTACCTTTGCTGTTCCAGCGTCCACCCGATATTTTCGCGCCGGTGCCGCTCAGGTCATCGGCGGTGTACGTGGGCGCCTCGAGCGCGATACGCCAGAGCGCCACGGTCATGCGTAAGCCCCGCTCTGGCTCATCGCGAGTAATTCGGCCACAAGCTTCTGGCCCTCGAACGTGTCCATATAGCTGGCCGGGGTCGCGCCGGCCAGCGCCGGCAGTGGCTTGGACAGCCAGTTCGACACCCAGCGCGCTGCGTCGAAGCCGGAGGGGTCGCCAGACTGTTCGACCATGGTCTGCACCATACCGATCAGTGTTTCAACGCCGAGCACCCGTTCCGACTCGTCCTTGGAAAGCACCGTCGCGTCCTTTTCCTTGCGACTGATCGTGGCGCGCGACAGGCCGAGGCTCGCCAGCAGATATTCCTTGCTCATGCCCATGCGCGACGACAGATTGCCAATTGTAGACGCGTCAATGCCCTGCCGGATCACTGTAATTCGTTCCTGAGGGTCAAGACGGTAAAACTGTGTACTCTCCATCGTACCTGATCGCCGGGACTTTGCTTTCACTCCAACAAAGGTGCCGGTGGCAGCCGATCGCGCCACCTTTCCAGCGCTGCCTCCGGCCGGTACTGCTGGCTTTGCTACTGCTTTGGAACCCGCCATGGTTGTCTCCTTTGAGACTATAGTTTAGATCAAGTGAGGCGAATCGCAAGCGCCGCGCGCGGCCCCGGAATGCCGTTGGCTGATCGGGTTTGACTCCCAGGTAGCGCTGAAACGGTCTTGCTACCGGCTTGGCCGCCCGTTGCAAGGCTTCCGAGGCGGCTGTTACCCAAGATGGCAATCGGCGACAGCGGCTGTGGACCTGTGTGCGCGATGACAAACCGAGCAGCGGCAGCACGCTACCGGCCGTGTGGTTTGCCTATACGCCCGACCTACCCTACCCACGCAGCGGCAAGAATTGTCCGTGCATAGCGCATTCCAAAGCTCAGGCGTAAAAAAGCCGCCGGCTTGCCCGAGCGGCCTAAAAGATCGAAGACCATTACAACTTGGCGCAAATCGCTCGATATGCCGTGATTGGGCGTCCATCGATTGCCGGATTGCACTTCGACTCACATGTACCACCTAAAGTAAGTTCTACTCCCTGCATGGCTTTCCCTTCCGGGCATTTGGCGAGAAACTTGAAGCCCTGGCCCACTGCCCCGCCAGGAACAGCTTCGACCATCGCCCCTTCCTCTCTCGAACCTGTCATTTGATTCTCAAGTTTTACAACACGCTTACCAATATCGTTCTTCTCGAGTAACTGTTCAGCCCCTATGAAGGGATATCAGAAACCTGAAAATTTTTCTTAAAAGACGTGCAAAAACGGTAACTGTTTAGCCTGAGCGAGCACGTGCCAGAGTTGTTCGTTTCTTGAAATCGGTCC
>NZ_WHJF01000154.1:0-10091 GCF_011682185.1 Massilia genomosp. 1 | reverse complement strand
TTCTTCATCCATCTGGCGCAGGTCGAAATCAGTGAGAGGCGTGGGCTTTTTTAACAAGATTGCACATCATACATTGAACTGAGTTTCCAGGCAGAAAAATTGTCTGCGGGGAGGTGATTGGTTACATCAGTAGTCCCTTCGTATTTGTGATAATGGCCTCTTTTCTGTAATACGATATTTATAACGCAGCAAAATGAAAAGAGGCCATCCTACACAACATGCCATTCATAACTACCTTGAAAATTTCGGGAAATGTTTACCGGCGGATTTTTCGGGCAAAAGTTTAGGTGATCGATCTGTCCGAACTCATCAGAGAGGGGACTTCGTGACTACGGAACGTGAATGTGATCAGCGTCTTGTTGATCGGGCTAAGGCTGGTTGTCGAAAATCGTTCGACATGCTTGTAGTTAAATATCAGAATCGGCTGATGCGATTAATATCCAGGCTCGTTTATGATAGAGTCCAAGCTGAGGACTTGGTACAAGAGTCATTTATTAAGGTTTACCGAGGTTTGGCAAATTTCAGGGGCGAATGCGCTTTTTACACGTGGCTTTACACAATCGGGATCAACACGGCGAAAAGCTATCTTATTGCACAGGCCAAGCGGAATCCGACCTTCATGCAGACCCATGCAGAGCAGGGGCCAACGTTCGCCGATACGGAGGACATACCTGATATGAACACGCCAGATTCGGCGCTCGAAAGCAAACAGCTTGCTTTGGCAATCTATTCGGCAATAAACTCGCTGACACTGGACGAGCGAACCTCGATCGTTCTGCGGGAGCTTGAAGGGCTCAGCTACGAGGAAATCTCAATAATCATGCAGTGTCCCGTTGCGACCGTACGCAGCAGGATTTTTCGAGCGAGGGAGAAAATTGTTGAACAAATTAGCCCCTTGCTTGACTCATCTAGAACTACCGCTTTTAGCTGGAAGGTGCGCGGTGTTCCAAGGTAGGTAAGGACAAAGCCATCGATATCGATGGCCATGGAAAACCCGCCAACGGTGAGCAACAGGTCGCGCAGGTCGGGCGGCACCGGCAAGCCGGTTTTCTGCTCGACGGCGGCAATCGACTGCGGCGTTTCAGGAGCGAAGAAGCGATAGCGCGACTGCTGACCGACCTGCGTCGTGTAATAGGTTTTCAACTGGCGCAGCCGGTCGATGTGCCAGAAAAATACGGTGTCATGCGGAGCCTGATGGTTGAGCGTGAAGGCGAACGGGCGCTTGCCGGCCTGGCTTGGAGACGCCGGCGCGGCGCACCGGTTGCTGGGAAAAATTGTCATTTTAGCATTCATTGACGCGGCCCGGTGCGCCTTTCCGGGTCACGTCATCCGCGCACAGGATACGTTCCGGGGACAAGGCGGCGGTTTGATCGCGCTCACGCGCGCCGCATTCCGCAATCATGCGTACGCGGCCGCGCCTTTGTGCGCAGGGGAATCCGTCGCCGTGCCGGACCACGGTCAGAACTCGTCCCACTCCTCGCTGGCG
Source organism: Massilia genomosp. 1 (assembly GCF_011682185.1). Lineage (NCBI taxonomy): Bacteria > Pseudomonadati > Pseudomonadota > Betaproteobacteria > Burkholderiales > Oxalobacteraceae > Massilia > Massilia genomosp. 1. The sequence continues at coordinate 8,605 of NZ_WHJF01000154.1, read as the reverse complement.
TGCGCGCTTGCCGGCTTGGCCGGCTGGCCTGGCTTGGCCAGCGCGGGCCGGGCTCCCGGCTTGGCCATCGTCGACGATGGCGTCGAGCGCGCCACCGCCTGGTGCGCGGCGCTGTGGGTGCGGTCGTCCAGCTTGAACACATTGACCGCCCTGGCCAGTTGCGAGGCCTGGAACTGCAGGCTTTCGGCCGCGGCGGCGGCTTCTTCCACCAGCGCCGCATTTTGCTGGGTCACGCCATCCATCTCGGCAATCGCCTGGTTGACTTGCGAAATGCCCTGGCTTTGCTCGCCGGTGGCAACCGTGATCTCCGCGATGATGGCGTTGACCCGGCCCACGCTGGCCACCACCTGCTCCATCGTGCTGCCAGCTTCATCGACCTGGCGGCTGCCGATCGCCACCTTGCCGACCGAATCGTCGATCAGGGCCTTGATTTCCTTGGCCGCCGCCGCACTGCGCTGGGCCAGGTTGCGCACTTCCGAGGCCACCACCGCGAAGCCGCGGCCCTGCTCACCCGCGCGCGCCGCTTCCACCGCCGCGTTCAAGGCCAGGATATTGGTTTGGAAGGCAATCCCATCGATCACGCTGATGATGTCGACGATCTTGTTCGACGACTCGTTGATCGAGGTCATCGTGGCGATCACCTGCGACACCGCCGCCCCGCTCTTGCGCGCCACCTCGGAAGCGGACGCCGCCAGCTGGTTGGCTTGCTTGGCGTTCTCGGCGTTATCGCGCACGGTCGCGGTCAATTGCTCGATCGAGGCGGCCGTTTCTTCCAGCGAACTGGCCTGCTGCTCGGTGCGCGCCGACAAGTCATTGTTGCCATGCGCGATTTCCGCACTCGACTGCGCCACGTTGTCGGCGCTTTCATGCACCTGCACCAGCACCGCATGAATCTTGCCTACAAAGGCGTTGAAGCCCTCGCCGATCACCGCCAGTTCATCCTTGCCGCGCACATCCAGCCGCACCCGCAGGTCGGCTTCGCCCGACGACAGATTGGTCATGGTCGCGCCCAGGGTGCGCAGCGGACGGGTCAGTCTCGACACCACCGTCACCAGGATGCCCCCGGTGGCCACCGCGCACACCAGCGCCACGATCAGGGTGTAGAGCAGCAGTTCGCGCGCCGACGCGGTGGCCACGGCTTTGGGGAAACTCAGGTCCACGCTCCACGGCGCAATATCGGCGTGGATCGACAAGGGCTGCAACAGGCGGATGTTGCCACGTCCATCGTCAAATTCATACGGCTTGCCCTGCTTGATGCGTTCGAGCGCGGCCGCCGGCAAATCGTCGGCCGGCTTGCCCAGCCTGGCCGCCTGGGGATGGCTGGCGTACACGCCGCCATTCGAAATGAGCGACAATTTGCCGCCCTCGATCACCTTCAGCCCGGCCAGGATGGCGGTCAGGCGCGGCAGCATGAAGTCGGCGCTGGCCGTGCCCTTGAACTTGCCTTCTACGATGATCGGCGCCACCAGCGAGGCCATCAGCACATCCTTGCCCCCCACCGGATACACATACGGCTCGGTAAAATAGACCTTGCCGCTGCGCTTGGGAATGTCGTACCAGTCATTCGCGCCCGCGGCGGTGCCGAACACGATCGGTTCGATACTCACCGCATTGCTGGCGTCGCGCGTAAAGTACGGCATGAAACGCCCGCTGGCGTCGTAATGCGGCTTCTTGTTGGCGAATTCGGCATCCTTGCCGTCGAGTTCGTTCGGCTCGAAGGTCACCGCCGCGCCGATCAAGTCTTCCGTTCCCAGCAGGGTCGCTTGCGTCAGTTCATAGATCTGCTCGCGCTGCAAGGGCTGCTTGACGGCCATGGTCGCGCGCATCGCCGCGCCCAGGCTGATCACGCTGGACAGGTTGCTCGACAGGCGGCTCTGCAAGGCGCCGACGACTTCGCGCGAGGACGTGCGCGCCAGCTCCATGGCCGCCGCTTCCGCGCTGGCGCTGCTTTTGACGCCGATCACAAGCGCCGTGACGGCCAGGCTGAGCGCCACCAGCCCGGTGGCGGCGATGCAAATCTTGCCGTTCAGTGAAAGACCCGATCCGAATGCGGCCATGGTGTTTTTATCCTCTGTCGGTGGTTCGAACATCAAAATGTCTTGGTCAGCGCCACCACGAAGGTGCCGACGGCCGGATTCGACACGGCGATCTTGCCTGACGAATCGGGAATGCCGAGCGTGTACGCATCGTAGGCATTGGTGGCGCCGCGCGCCTTGGTGTACGCGCCCGACATCGTCCACCCGCCGTCGAAGGCCTTGCTGACGCCTACCTTGACATCGCGCCAGTTCCAGATGTCGTTGCCGGCGCCGTGTACCCGGCCATCGCCCGCGTGCAGGTTGAGGGTGTAAGCCGAGCCGAGGTCGACATTGGCGCCGATGTCCAGGTAACCGGTGCCGCGCGCGTTGGTGATGCCGAAAAATTCCTTGGTGTAGGTGCTGTTGTACTTGGCGTAGAAAAATTTGTAGGTCACGCCCAGCGACAGCTCGCCGTAGTCGTAGGTGGTGGCGGTGGCGCGGTACTCGGCGCCCGGGTATTTGTAATAGTAGAGCAGCGCGCTGTAGCCGATCGGCCCGGCGGTTCCGGTGTAGCCGCCGTACAGGTCGATTTCGAGCGTGCCATCTTCGATGAAGCGGTTGCTCACGGTCGACATCCAGACCCCGGCCGACCAGCCGCTCGGATGCCCCACGTCGAAGCCGCCTTGCAGGGCCGGCTTGCCCCAGGTCTGGCGAAAGCCGCGCGAAATGTATTGCGAGGCCAGGGTGACATTGGCGGTCATGGTGGTGGCCGGCGCGGCCGCGGGGGCAGGCGCAGTACTGTCGGTGGCCTGGGCCGATGCCTGGGAAGCGCACGCGAGCAGGCTGGCGAAAGAGAGAACAATGCGGTGCTTGACGATAGAAGGCATCTTGAGTTTTCCGTAAGGTTACTGGCCGCGCAAGGACAGGCGCACCAGGTACATCTTGAGCGAAGAGTCAGACGAGGATCAGGTCAAACGTGCGGCAAACTCTGCCGGCGAGCTTGGGGCCGGCAGCCGCACCCGGTCGTGCTGGGGGCTTGAAACAGGTGGGCGCGCGCATGCGCGAGCCCATGCATGAAGAATAGGCGCGAGCGCGCGGCCATGTCAAATGTGTTGCACTACGAGAAGGAAATCCGTTGTATAACGGAGCGAACAGCTGACGATCGGGCAAGATTGCGGCGCGCGCATGCGCGCGCCGTCGTGGACGAGCTCCCGGGGATCTCGACAAGCCTACGGCGCCACGCCTGGCGCCCTGCCGGCGCCGCCGCCAGTTGGCCCGTACACCGTTTCCAGCGCCAGCGCTTCGCTGGCGCGGTAAATCGTATCGTGGCGCTCCTTCGGCATCGGCCTGAAGCTCAGGCTGACCCCAGCGGGCGCATGCGCCAGCAGCGACGCCGCCAGGCGCGCCGTGCCGTGTACGATATTGGCTTCATCGGCCGAGGTCAGGAAAATCTTCTTGGGCCGGGCCGGCAGCGCCTTGACGCTGGCGTCCGCCGTGCGCACCAGCGCTTCATCGTTCCACCACAGGCTGGGGCTGATCGCCACGTAGCGGTCGAACAGGTCCGGCTCGACCAGCAAGGTCTCGACGATGAACAGGCCGGCCAGCGACTCGCCCACGATCGCCTTGTCGGCCGTGACACGGTAATGCGATGCGATATACGGCATCAGCTCGCTACGAATGAACTGGCGGAACGCCGCCGAGCCGCCCACGCGCACGGCGATTTTCTTGTCGTTCTCGACCGTGGTCGGGCCGGTCAGGTCGCGCCGGCGCTCGGTGTTTTCGATTCCCACCAGCAGCACCGGCGGCATGCGCCCGGCCGCCACCAGGGTTTGCACCGTCTGCGCGACGTGCGGGAAGTCTTCGGCCTGGCCGCCATCCGGCATGTACAGTACCGGCAGTGGTGCTCCCTCCATGCCGCCATGACCGGCCGGCGCAAACACATTGATGCGCCGCGTTTCGGACAGCACCGTCGATGTCAGCAGAAACGTGTGCGACTGCAAAGTCGGGGCGGCAGGCTGGGCGGACGACGCGGCAGGCGGGCTGGCCGGCGACTGGGCCAGGGACTGGGCAGCGGCGCAGCAAACGGTCAGGGCGAACAAGATTTTTTTCATAGGAAATCCATGGGCGAGAGAGCGCTAGTCTGCCACTAAAACATTGCCGATACAACACAGCACGACATCAGGCCAAGCGCCGCCAGGTGGCAGACGCGCCGGACCTGAGCCCGCTCACGCCGGGCGCGCCGCAGCCAGCGCCAGCAACTGCGCGCGCACCTGCGGAAAATACGCCGGCCGCTCGCCGCGCGCCAGCAGCCAGTCGAACCAGGCGCCATCAGCGGCCAGCCGCACCACGCCCAGCAGCGGCGCGCGGTCGGTAGCGGCGTGCGCCGCCAGCCGGTTTGCCAGCCACGCGTCCCAGCGCCGCTTGAGCGCGGGATCGGCGATCAGCGAGACCGGCAAGGCCACGCTCCACGGATTATCCAAGGTCTCGGGCGGGTCGTCGAACACCATGCGCACGTAAGCGCGCGTAAAACAGCCATAGGCGCCGTCGTCGCCTGTCAGGCAGGCGTCCAGGCCCTCATCGAAGCGCGCGATCATGTCCTCGAACATGCTCTCGACCAGCGCCTGCTTGTTGGCGAAATGGTGGAACAGGCCGCCCTTGCTCACGCCGGCGGCCTGCGCCACCGCATGTACGGTGACGCCGGCCAAGCCCTGTTCCACCGCAATCTTCGCCGCGCAGCCGAGCAAGGCGCGGCGCACCCGCTCGGGTTCCTTTTTCCTGGTCGACGCAGCTGGCGCGTTCAATGCACCACCGATGTCGACAACGCTTGCACCAGCACCACGCCGATAACGATCAGGCCGATGCCGATGATCGCCACCGGGTCCAGGCGCTGCCGGAACACGATCACGCCGATGAGCGCCGTCAGCACGATGCCGACCCCGCCCCAGATGGCGTACGCCACGCCCAGCGGCACATGTTTGAGCGCCAGCGACAGCAGGTAGAACGAGCCGGCGTAGAACACCGCCATCAGCGCGGTCGGCAACATTTTGCTGAACTGCCCGGACTTGCCGAGGAAGGTGGTGCCGATCACCTCGCAGATAATGGCACCCGCCAGGGCAAGATAGGAAAACCAGGCTGTCATGCTCGAACTGCGCGTCATCAAGAACCCGGACTATAACATACCGACCGAACGGTATGTTTCAAGGAAGATTGCTCATCGGACTTTGGACTGCGCGTCCTTGCTGCTAGACTCCAGGCGGCGCACCGGCCGCCCCTGCCCCCACTGCCGCTCACGATTCGACGACAATGACACGATCACGACTGATTTCCCTGCCTGCGCTCGCGGGTTCCTGCGTGCTGGCCCTGCTGGGCGCCAGCGTACACGCGGCGGCGCCGGTGCCGGCCACCGACGCCGATATCCTGGCCATGATGAAGGCGCGCGTCGATATCGATAAAAAAGGCAGCGGCATGGTGGTCGGCCTGATCGACGCGGGCGGCAGCCGGGTGATCTCGTACGGCGCCGTGAGCATCGGCGGCGCGCCGGCCGGCGCCGACTCGGTGTATGAAATCGGCTCGATCACCAAGGTCTTCACCGCCACCCTGTTCAGCGACATGGTGCTGCGCGGCGAGGTCAAGCTGGACGATCCGATCGGCGCCTGGCTGCCAGCCGGCGTCAAAACGCCGCAGTTCAACGGTAAAGCGATCACCTTGCGCGAGCTCTCGGCGCAACTGTCGGGTTTGCCGAGCATTCCGGCCAACCTGGCGCCGGCCAATCCGGGCAATCCGTTTGCCGATTACACGGTGCCGCAACTGTACGCGGCGCTGGGCGATTTCGCGCCGACGCGGGCCAGCGGCGAGGTATATGACTATTCGAACTACGGCGTCGGCCTGCTCGGGCATATCCTGAGCCTGCGCGCCGGAAGCGATTTCGAGACCCTGGTACGCCAGCGCATCGGCCAGCCGCTGGGCATGGACAGCACCGCCATCACCCTGAGCGCGGCGATGCAGAAACGCCTCGCGACCGGCTACGGCATGCCCGGCAAGGCATCGCAGAACTGGGATATGCCGGCGCTGGCCGGCATGGGCGCGCTGCGCTCAAGCACGTCGGACATGCTCAAATTTGTCGGCGCCAATGCGGGCCTGATTGCCTCGACGCTGTATCCGGCGATGCAGGCCGCGCACCAGCCGCAGCACCCGCTCGGCAAGCAGCCGGGCGAATTCATCGGCCTTGGCTGGCATATTCTCGACAAGTTCGGCTCGCACATCGTCTGGCATAACGGCGGCACCGCCGGCTACCGCACGTTCATCGGCTTCGATCCGGTCACGCGGCGCGGCGTGGTGCTGATGTCCAATTCGCACAGCGGCTCGGACGATATCGCGCGGCGCGCCCTGAACCGCGCCTTCCCGCTGACGATGTACAGCCCGCCGCCGGCCCTGCTCGATGCGCTGGCGCAGCGCGGCTACGAGCAGATCGACGCCGTCTACCAGGACCTGCGCGCCGCCGATCCGCAGTTCACGCTGGACGAAGTGTTCGTCAACCAGTGGGCTTACCAGCTGCTGATGCAGGGCAAGCTGAAAGACAGTCTGGCGCTGTTCAAGTTCAACGCCACGCTGTACCCGGCCAGCAGCAATGTGTTCGACAGCCTGGGCGAAGCGTATGAAAAGAACGGGCGTCCAGACGACGCCATCGCCAGCTACCAGCGCGCGCTCGCACGCGATCCGGAGGCGAAAAACGCGCAGGACAGCCTGACACGGCTGAACGCCCTGAAACAGGCCAAGTGACGCGCCGGCGCGTTCAAGGGCGCCGCCCGAGCAAGCCCCACAAGCGCACCGACATGCTGACCGGCTTGCCCGGCGGCGCATAACTCGGCGCCGGCGCCACCGGCGCAAAGCCGGCGCCTTGCAGGCGCATGGCCAGTTCGGCGAGAAGCTGGCCGAAGTCGGGCCACAACAGCTCGGGGCCGCCGCTATAGATATTTGCCAGCCTGCTTTCGTTCAGGTACAGGCCGGGGTGCGGTGATTCGCGCGCACGCCACTCCGCAAAACAGTCGTCCATACTGTAATGTCCGCGTTTCATCTTCTCCCACGCCGGATGCAGCGCGATCGTTTGGTCGAGCAGCCAGTTGAAGCGCTCCAGGGGCGTCTTATCGCGCCGGCACTCCTCTTCCAGCACCGCCCATATGACAGCGGCATCGACCGTATTGGCGCGCAGCACGAGAATGATGTCCATCATGTCCTTGAAGCGTGGCCGCACCATACACTGATGCAGCTTCCACGCCATCTGCAGTTCGATCGCCACGCTCTTGTGTACCATGAACGCATCGCCCATGCGCGGCTGGTACAGCAAGGGCTGCGGCGGCGGCTCCAGGCGCAGGCCAAAACTGACGTCGATGTCAACATCAAGATACTCATCGCCGATCCACGCGTCGATATCGGTATTTACAGTCGGAAAATCCTCGTCCATCGCGTAGTCGATATTGCGCCAGAACGCATTTTTCGAAAAACTGTCGAAGCGAATGCCGTCGTCGCACTCGGTTTCGGTGACGGCCGTCGCCCAGGCAGTGAGCTCCTTGGCATCGAGCGCACCCAGGCCGACCCAATCGAGGTCGCCGGGTATGCGCCGCCAGCCCTGATCGATCTGCTGGCCGGTGACATAGCTGCCCTTGAGCATGAACGGACCGTCCACCATCGCGGCCCGGCGAAGAAAGGCTTCTTCCGCCACCATGCGCCTGACCGCATGGTCGTGCAGCTCGTGTTGCGCGGCGTAGTCCGTGATTTGTTGCATCGTTATTCTCGTCATGCCTGTTCCAGCCATCCCTTATCGAGTGCAAGATTGCTGTCGTAGACGACGCTTTCCCACTGTTGTTTTTCAAGCGTCCATCCGTGCGCGGCGAGCGCCCCGGTCAATCCCGCCACGCGCGCGCGCAATCCGGCATGCCCGCCTGTTTCGCGCAAGGTGACGTAGCGGAGGTCGCCGCCGCGGATGGCGTTGTTCGACAAATGAGCGCCGAAGGGCGCGCACAGCGCCGCCAGTTGCGGGCGGATTGGCTCCGGCACAAGCATGCGGCCGTGCCATTCAAAGTAATGGTGGCGGGCGTGCGCGAGGGCTTGCGCATCGGGCGAGGCATCCTGCTCGATCTTGCAGCGCACCACCTCAAAACCGGCTTGCGTTGCCTGCCCGGCCAGCGCCAGCGCCTGCGCGATCACCTCATCGAGATGGCCGGCGCGGCACAAGGTCAGCATCGGCTGCACCGGATGACTGCCGCGCGCCAGGGCGATGACCATGGGCTTGGCGCCGGTGGCGGCGGCAAAACGCGCCAGCGCGTCCCACTGCGCCCCGGCAAGCGGCGCGGTGGTCAGGTGAATTTCATACATGTGATTCCAGTGGCGCGCGGCCAGAGATTGCTTAGCCTGAATTTTGCACAAAAAAGGGCAAGAATGCCGTAAGTGATTGATAGAATGGGAATTATCTAAAAACCTACCCTATCAGCACGAACACACCTTGCCCGACATGAATTCTACCCTAGAGCAGCTCCGTTTTGCATCCATTCCCGCTCATAGCGTTCGCGCCGATTTCGCCGGCGGCGGCTTGT
>NZ_WHJF01000153.1:0-10168 GCF_011682185.1 Massilia genomosp. 1 | reverse complement strand
TCTGTCCAGCGGCGCGATCCTGTTGCCAACGCATCACCTAAAAGGCGAGAGTAAACCTCAAACCAGCCCAGGTTACAAGTGCCATCGCAAGTACTTGAATGTAAACAGATTTTTCAGGCATCGGCTGAGCTGCTCAGAGTTGTGTATAACGATATGATGTATAGCACCGAGACTTTACAGCCTTCTTACTCCGCGACGATGGAATTTGTTAAAGAGCCCAGCTTGATCCCGTGCTCATGCGACGAGTGCGACTGGTCCGACGTAGCCGCAGATTTGGCGGAAATTGGCGATGCGTCACTTACGCCCCCATATTTTCCGGCCCTGTTTCAAGTCAATTTCTTCCAATAAAAGATTCCCGCAGCGATCCATCATCGTCACAACGAGCATCAATTTATTCCTTGAGTTTTCCAATCGAAACATGACACGCTCACGCCATGCTCTGTCGTGTTGAGGCCGCCTCACGTGGGCGCCCGGCAAGCCGTTCACATCCGGTTCACATGGCGCGCGCTATCGGACATGCCATTCGATAACGGAGGCGCCAATGATCAAGACGATGTTACGCGGCGGGGCATGGCTGGCCTCCACCCTGGTGTTACTCGCCGCTGCCGGTTATGTTTACTACCGCAGCCTGGCGCTGGACGAGCTGCCCAAGGCCAATCCGCAGGCCAGCGTGGCCGACCTGGCCTACCTGAAGCAGGCGGTGGCGCAGAAACGCGGGCGCATCCTGGCCGTGGTCAGCAGCGCCGGGCGCGGCGGCCCGGCCATGAAGCGGGCCGGCTACGAGCTGACCGAACTGGCGCGTGCCTACTACGTGTTCCAGGTCAATGGCTACGAGGTCGATATCGCCTCGCCCCAAGGCGGCAAGCCGCCCGAAAGAATTGACCCCGACGACATGGGCGAGACCGACTACGCCTTTCTCAACGACCCTGCCGCGCAGGCCAAAGTGCTCAATTCGATGGCGCTTGCGGACGTCGATGCGCGCCGCTATGCGGCCGTGTGCTTCGTCGGCGGCAAGGGCGCAATGCACGACTTGCCCGACAATCCGGACGTGGCCCGCATCGTCAACGAGGTCGCCATGCGCGGCGTGGTCGGCGCGGTCTGCCACGGGCCGGCGGCATTGTTGGGCGTTAAGCGGGCCGACGGCAAGGCGCTGCTGGCGGGGCGCCGCATGACCGCTTTCACCAACGAGGAAGAACTGTTCCTGGTGAAGGATGCGCGCACGCGCTTTGGCTTCCTGCTCGAAGAGCGCGCCACGGCCGAAAGAGCGCGCTTCGTGGCCGGCCCCAAGTACCTCGACAACACCATCGTCGACGGCCGCCTGGTCACGGGGCAAAACGCCTGGTCCACCTGGTCGGTGGCCGAAGCGATGGTCGCCGCGCTGGGGTATCGCCCGGTGGCGCGCGAACGCAGCGCCGAGGAGATCAGCGTGCGCCTGCTGGCCACCTACCACCGCGCCGGCCTGGACGCGGCGCGCGCCGAACAGGCCGCGCTGCCGCGCTTTGATAAGATGCTGGTGCTGGTGCTGATGCATTCGGTGCTCGCCGCCATGCAGTGGCGCGCGGCCGATGCCGTCAAGCTGCAACGCCTCGCCAAGGGATAAGGACCCGCATGCCCCTGCATATTCTCGTCGTCGAAGACCATGCGATGCTCGCGCAAAACCTGGCGGACGGGCTGGCGCTGCACGGCCACAGCGCCGATTTCGCCCACAACGGCGAACTGGGCTTGCAGCTGGCGCCGGAGAACCACTACGACCTGATGATCCTCGACCTCGGCTTGCCCGGCATCGACGGCCTGGAAGTATGCAGGCGCCTGCGCGCCCGCCTGACGCGCCGCATGCCGGTGCTGATGCTGAGCGCGCGCGACGCCTTGCACGACAAGCTCAGTGGCTTCGACAGCGGCGCCGACGATTACCTGGTCAAGCCGTTCGCGCTGGAAGAACTGCTGGCGCGCTGCAAGGTGCTGGCGCGCAGGCATACCCTGCACCAGGAGCACACGCTGGCCATCGGCAGCTTGCGCATCGACCGCCAGGCGCAGGCGGTGAGCCGGGAAGGGCGCTCGCTCAAGATCAATCCGGTCGGCTACCAGATCTTGCTGGCGCTGGCCGAGGCGCATCCGCGCGTGCTGACCGGCTCGGAGCTGACCCGGACCTTATGGCGCGACGCGCCGCCCGACTCCGACGCCCTGCGCACGCATCTGTACCAGCTGCGCCAAAGCCTGGACAAACCTTTCGGCAGCGCCATGTTGCTGACCATGCACGGGGTCGGGTTCAAGCTCGACGCGCTGGCGTGAAGAGCGGGCATTCGCTGCGCCGCAGGATGATGCTGGCGTTCGCGCTGTTCGCGCTGGCCACGGCCGCGTGTTTCAGCCTGTTCAGCGTGCTGTTCGTGTATGCGGTCGAGGACAGCTTTTTCGACAACCTTCTGCGCCAGGAGGCCGCGCACCAGCAGCGGCGCTGGCAAGCGTCGGGCAAGCTGGCCGCGCCGCTGCGCGGGAACGTCAGCGTACACCGCCGCCCGGACACGTTTCCGGCCGACCTGGCGCGCCAACTGGCGGGGCCGGCCCGCAGCGGCGAATTCTTCGGCGAGCAGGGCCGGCATTATCATGTACGCAAGTTCGACCTCGGCGCCGCCCCGGCCTATCTGGTGGCCGAAGTAAGCCGCGACCTGGTGGTGCGCCCGCGCCTGCCATTCATTCTCGGCTTCCTGGGCCTGTCGACGCTCGCCATCCTGGTCGTGACGCTGGCGGTCGGCTACTGGCTGGCGCGGCGCGCCACGGCGCCCTTGACGCCCCTGGCGCTGCTGGTGGCCGCCGCGCAGCCGGGCCGGCTGCCGCAGCGCTTCGCGCAGGATTTTCCGGATAACGAAATCGGCGCGCTGGCGCGCAAGCTGGACGAGGCGATGGCGCGTATCGCCGCCTTCATCGAGCGCGAGCAGCAGTGTACGCGCGACGCCAGCCACGAATTGCGCACGCCGCTGGCGGTGATCGAAGGCGCGGCGCAATTGCTGGCGCAGCAGCCGATGCCGGCGCAGGCGGCCGACCAGTTGCGGCGCGTGCGCGGCGCGGCGGCGCACATGGCGCAGACGGTGGCGACCTTGCTGTCGCTGGCGCGCGAGGAACTCGGCGCCTCGGTGGCCGAGCCGGTGGCCTTGCTGCCGCTGGTCGAAAGCGCGGTCGTACAGTTTGCCCATCTGCTCGACGGCAAGGCGGTCGAGGTCAGCGTCGAGGTGGCGCCCGGCACGCTCGTCGAGAGCCACCGCGCGGCGCTGGCGATCCTGCTCTCTAACCTGGTCGGCAACGCCTTCGGCCATACCCGCCAGGGCGAGATCCGGATTTACATGGACGGCGCCAGCCTGGTGCTGGCCGATAGCGGGCCCGGCATCGCGCCGGCCCTGCGCGAGCGCCTGTTCGAGGCGGGCGCCAAAGGCGAGGCCAGCGCCGGTGTGGGGCTGGGCCTGTCGATCGCACGCCGGCTCGGCGCGCGCGTCGGCATCGATGTGGCGATCGACAGCGCCGCCGGCGGCGGCACCCGCGCCCGCCTTTCGTGGGCGGGCCCCCATTAGGGTAGCGCCCGCTCGCATGCGTTCGAGCAAGACGACAGGCGCGCTTATCGCATGTTTCCAACAGCAAGACACATTTCGCACGCACCCAGTTCGCATTTTCTTGTGTGTTTCCGCCAGCCGCCGTACACTGGTTTTTCAGTTGGTGCATGGAAACTATTCCAGCTGACCTTGCTGTTCCAGGTGATCACCCACATAAAGGATACACAATGAAAGCGCCTGCCTTCGTACTGCTCTCCCTCATGATCGCCAGCCTGGCCGGCGGCGCCGGCGCCGGGGAGGTGCTGGAAATCTCTGGCGGCACCACCCCGCAGAAAGATGTGCTCGAGCCGCGCGCGGCGGACATCCTCAAGGCCACCGGCGTGGAGATCAAGGTCAACGGCGTAGGCACCGGCAACGGCATGGTCGCCCTGGTCGACGGCAAGGTCAGCGTGGCGGCGGTCGGCGACACCCTGGCCGACTCGATCGAGGCGGGCAAAAAGGCCGCCAAGGCCGCCAGCAAGGACATCAAGATTCCGGACAACCTGGTGTTCACGCAAATCGGAACGGACGAGCTGGTTGTCATCGTGCATAAATCGAATGGCGTCACGGCGCTCACCAAGGCCCAGCTCAAGGATATGGCAACCGGCAAAATCACCAACTGGAAAGAAGTCGGCGGCGCCGACCTGCCGGTCAAGGTGGTGGTGACCAAGGCGGGCATGATCCCGAGTTTGGTGTTCCAGAAAACCATCATGGACGGCGCCGAGTACGTCAAGGGGGCGCTGGAAGCGCAGTCGCCGCGCGAAGTAATCACCTGGGTCTCGCGCACGCCGGGCGGCTTCGGGCCGGCGGCCGACGTGCATGTCAAGGCCGGGGCGGGCGACAGCAAGACCATCGGCGCGCCTGCCATGTCGCGTCCGCTCGGGCTGGTCACCATCGGCGCGCCCACGGGCGCGGCCAAGAAGCTGGCCGACTACCTCAAAGTGAAGTAATTCCCCCAACCTTGCCGAGCCCCCGCCCATGTTATACAACGTCAATATCAGCACCCGCCTGATGATCCTGACCGGCACCTTGCTCACCGCGCTGGCCGTGGTGGGCCTGGTGGCCCTGCGCGGATTATCCGCCAGCAATGAGAGCATGCGCACCATTTATGAAGACAGCACCGTGCCCCTGGTCAGCCTGGGCGAGGTGCTGGGCGACATGTATCGCTCGCGCACGCTGGTGATCGGCGGCATGGGAGCAGAAAACTCGGAGACGGCCGAACTGTCCTACCGCGAGGTGGCGAGCGTCAACGCCAAGTTGAAGACGAGCCTGAACAGCTACAAGCGCTCGCTGCAGTCGAGCGATGCGAAAGCCCAGGCCGACGTCTTCGAAACAGCCTGGGAGCAGTATGCCGCCGCCGGCGACAAGGTCATCGCCCTGGCCAAGAGCGGCGACTACGAGGCGGCCAGCGCCCAGCTCAAGGTCGACTCCGAAAAGAAGTTCGAAGCGGCCCGTTCAGCCCTGCTGACCCGCATGGTGCGGCAAAAGGGCGAAGCCCAGGCCGCCTTTGCGGCCGGCGACAAGTCGAGCGCGACCACCCGCACCTTGATGCTGGCGACCCTGGGCCTGGGCCTGGTGCTCGGTGCGTTTCTGTCGTACATCGTGATCGATTCCATCAAGAAACCCTTGCGGCGCGCGGTCGAAGTGGCGAACCGGGTCGCCACGGGCGACCTGAGCGAACATATCGAAGTAACCTCCACCGATGAAACCGGCCAGTTGCTGGCGGCCCTGCGCGACATGGACGCCAGCCTGGAAAAAACCATCGGCAAGGTGCGCGAGGGCTCGGACCGGATCGTCACCGCCTCGCTCGAGATCGCCAGGGGCAATATGGACTTGTCCGGCCGCACCGAACAGCAGGCCAGTTCGATTGAAGAGACCAGCGCTTCGATCATGGACTTGACCGACACCGTCCGGCGCAACGGCGACAATGCGCGCCAGGCCAACCAGCTGGCGCTGAGCGCCTCCGAGGTGGCGGAAAAAGGCGGCGCCGTGGTGTCGGAAGTGGTCTCGACCATGCGTTCGATCAACACGTCCTCGCGCCGCATCGTCGACATCATCAGCGTCATCGACGGGATTGCCTTCCAGACCAATATCCTGGCCCTGAACGCGGCGGTCGAAGCGGCGCGCGCTGGCGAACAGGGGCGCGGCTTCGCCGTGGTGGCCTCCGAGGTGCGCAACCTGGCGCAGCGCTCGGCGGCGGCGGCCAAGGAAATCAAGACCCTGATCGAAGATTCGGTCGACATGGTCGAAGCCGGCACCCGCCTGGTCGACCAGGCCGGCACCACCATGAACAATGTGGTGTCCAGCGTGCAGAAAGTGACCGACATCATGAAAGACATCGTGTCGGCCAGCCAGGAGCAGACCGCCGGGATCGAGCAGATCAACCAGGCCATCATCGAGATGGACCAGGTGACCCAGCAAAATGCCGCGCTGGTCGAGCAGGCCGCCGCCGCCGCCCAGTCGATGCAGGAAGACGCGGCCGCGCTGGCCCAGGTGGCGCAAGCGTTCAAGCTCAGCGCGATCGCGACGCCGCCAGTGGCGGCGCGGGGCGTGCTGACCTTGTCGCGCTAACCGTCACGGAGCGGCGTTTGGCGCTTTGGCGCGCGCCGACAGCACGATGGCGCTGACGATCAGCGCCGCCCCGGCCAGCATGCGCGCTGACGGCTGTTGCGCGAACAGCCACCAGGCGCAGGCGATCGCGTACACCGGTTCGAGCGCGATGATCATGCCCGCGCTACGGGCGTGCAAGCGTTCCAGGCTCTTGACGAACAGGTAGTGCGCCAGGCCCGTGCAGAACACCCCCAGCAACGCCAGATATAGCAAGTCCAGCCAGTCCAGCCAGTCCAGCCGGGTCGGCGCGCCCAGGCTGGCGGCAGCGAAGGGCGCCACGGCCAGCGCGACCACGAGGTTTTGCCAGAACGCGAGCCCAAGCGCGTCCATCGCGCGCGCGGCGCGCCGGTTGGCTACCGCCAGCAGCGCGAACATCAAGCCCGACAGCACGCCCCACAACAGGCCGGCGGTGCCGGCCGCGCCCGCATCGAACGAGGGCGTGACCAGTACCAGCCCCAGGGTGACCAGGGTCAGCAGGATCGCTTCGGCGCTGCCGATGCGCTCGCGGAACACCAGCATGTCGAGCAGCGCGATGAATGCCGGAAAGCTGGCGAAACCCAGGGTGGCCATCGCCACGCCGCCGACTTTCACGGCGACGAAAAAGCTCACCCAATGGGTGGCCAGCAGCAGGCCGGTCACGACCAGCATGCACAGCTTGTAGCGGTCCAGGCCGCGCAGCAGCGGGCGCTGTCGGGCCAGCGCGAACAGGGCCAGCGCGGCCAGCGCGAACGCCGCCCGGCCGAACGTGATGACGGTGGCGTCGGCGCGGATCAGGGCGCCGAAGACGCCGGTCAGGCCGAACAGGAGCGCTGCGCTATGGGCCATCGTCAGCGCGCGGCGATGGGCGCTCAAGAACGCGGGCCGGCTTTGAGCAGCGTCCACGCGAACGGCGTGTCGGCCACGGTGGGAATGGCGCTGCGCACGTTCAGCTGCGGCAGGTCGCCATCGAGGCGTTCGGCGCACAGGGCGAGCAGGTAGCCGGGCGCCGGGCGGAACTGCCAGAAATGCCAGCGTTCGGCATCGTCGCCCAGATCGGCTTCGACCGACAGGCGCACCTGGCGCTCGTCGGGAAAGTGGAAGCTGAAGCGGTCGAGCGGAATCGACAGGCCCATGCCGCGCGCCTTGATGTACGATTCCTTGAAGGTCCAGTACTCGAAGAAACGGTCCTGGCGGCGTTCGGGCGGCACCGTGGCCAGTTCCGCCACTTCCACCGGCGAGAAAAAATGCTCGGCAATGCCATCCGAGACCTGGCGCGTGGTCAGGTTCTCGACATCGACCCCCAGCACCCGCTCGCGCGTGACGGCCAGGGCGATCAGGCCGCGCGTGTGCGAAAGGTTGAAGCTGAGCGTGCGCGCCTGCGCGTGCTCATTGGCGATGGCGGGGCGGCCGTAGGCATTTGGCGTGAAGATCCAGTCGGCCGGCGCCAGCGGGGCGTAGCGCGAGAGCACGGTGCGCACCAGGGCGCGCGTGGCGAGGTAGCGCAGGCGGTCGTCCGCGAAGTGAAAGCGCAACTGCTGCGCGCGCTCCGCTTCGTTCAGCAGGGCCAGCAAGGCCGCCAGCAGGGCAGGGTCGGCGATATGCTGGTAGAAGACCAGCCAGATATCGATGTGCCCGGCGTCGAGCGGCATGGCGGCGTCAGGCGCGCCGCCGGGAGGGCTTAAACTGTCTGGTGTCATCAGTTGCGCTTGCGCTGGCGTGTTATGGGGCTCGGAGAACTGGTGCGAGCCCGGCAATTGGGGAGGCCCCAAGTCTAGCAGACCTATCAATAAGAAATATTGACACTTTTGCATTTTAGGCGCAATATGGCATGCTTCGCCGAAGGGTAAAGGACGTTGAAAATCCGTCCGGTATCGGTTGGTTTGCGATGCAAGTTGGCAGCCGCGTGCAATGGGATTGTCTTGCTTTCCCACGGCAGCGAAGCGGACAACGATGGTGACGTCAACTCTCCAATTCAGGCACAACTCACGATGCTGCATCACGTTAACCACGCGAGTTTCTCGCTGCCGGAGAAGCTCAAGGACAGGACGACGCACACCTTCGTGTCTTTCGACGACGAGGCAGGCGAATTTAGCGTCGTGATGTCACATGCGCACGCGCACCCCGAAAATACGCTTGCCGATTTCGCCGACGATCTGATTGCCGGACGAGGCAAAGCCATGCCTGATTTTAGCCTGCTCGCATCGATGGAGCGTACGCTTGCCGG
Organism: Massilia genomosp. 1; assembly: GCF_011682185.1. Classification (NCBI taxonomy): domain Bacteria; kingdom Pseudomonadati; phylum Pseudomonadota; class Betaproteobacteria; order Burkholderiales; family Oxalobacteraceae; genus Massilia; species Massilia genomosp. 1. The sequence continues at coordinate 1,777 of NZ_WHJF01000153.1, read as the reverse complement.
CAGGCCTGCGATTGAGCTTACGTATCGCTGGCGCAATGGATTTACATGGCTGCATCAGCGCCAGGTTTTTACCCTTGTGCCTGGCGTTGAACAGGGGGATCAGCAAGCGCTGCTGATAACGGCAACCTGTCCGCCGGAATTTGCCGGCAAGTGGCATGCCACTTTTGAAGCCATTCTCGGCAGCGTCAAGCTGCGCGAACGGCCGGAGGCTGTCGCCATCGCCCCGGCGATCAATGTGTCGACCGTCTTTGCGTTACGCGCGGGCCGGCGCATCTTGCATGCTTTTGCAAGTCGGGAGGACGCCTGCCTCAACACCGACGCTGGCCAAGTGCAGGAGGACGCATGGCGATTTTTCGATGCGGCGGGCAAACCATTGCACGCCAGGTTTGTTGCGCCGCGCGCGTGGTGGCGCAAGCCTGACAAGTATGTGCTTGAGATGCGGCCGGCGCATCTCGTGCCGTCCTTGCGCGACCAGCTCCAACATGCAGAGGCAGTTGTGTGCCATGCACCCTTCGTCGGGCTATCCAGCATTGCTGAGGTCCGTACCACGCTCGACAATTTAACGACGGAGTAAAAGCATGCCTGCTGCAGCACGATTGGGTGACTTGATCGGCCACGCCCCACCGATACCGCCGGACGCGAAAGGCGCAGGTGGTCCCGCTGCCCCGCCGACAGGATTGATCATCGGACCCTGCTCAGGCAATGTGTTCACCAACGGAATTCCCGCAGCGCGAGCCAGCGTCGACCTGACGGTGTGCTCGCTCCATCCGCCAGTACTGCTGCCGATTGCGAGCGGGAGCTCGAATGTGTTCATCAATGGTTTTCCTGCTGCCCGCCTGGGTGATTCGATCAAATGCAGTGCGATTATTGTCACTGGCTCGGGCAACGTGTTTATTGGCGGCGGCGGGGGTGGCAGTGTCCAGACCAACCTGATCATGCCGGCAGGCGTGACTGCGCCGGTGACGCTCCAGTCCCTTCTGGCGGCGGACGCCGGTGCTGCCAGCTTATTGCCGGCTCAATCCAATGACTTGCTCAAGGCATCGCAGAATGCAGTTGCAGAGTTTAACGCGGAAATGAGAGCTTACAATGCAGGCTTGCTTGAAGGGCAAAACGAGTCCGGGGGAGGGTGGGCGGATTCTCGCCAGCCGGATCGAATTCCTCTGACCAGCGTTCAACGTGAAGTCGCCAATGCTAAAAATACCGTGGATAATCTGACTTCGCGCGAAGGGTGGTCTGCCGTTGGTTCGGTCTTGAAGGAGGCATTGAATAACACTGGTGGCTTGAATGGAATGGGGCGGGATGGGCAGTATTGGAAAGGGCCTGGGACAACAGAGGCGCAGCGTTCAAGTGCTTTCAATACGCTGGTGGCGGTGCCGGCTATGTTTCAGAAGGAGCTCGATGTCATCGCGTTCACGACGATGGTGCCGGCTGGGCTAAGTACTTCTGCGATGAATCGATCGACGCCGTTTACCAACAGATTAATGGAAAGCGTCAGCGAGGAAGGCAGGAGACTCATCGCAAGGGAAGAGGTGCAATTTCGTGCTGTGGCCGCCGCCGGATATGAGGACTTGAACAAGGTCTCGCCGAACTATCAAAACATTTATAGCGGGCGCCAGGAATTCCCCGGCGTTGAATTTATCGACCGCACAACGCGTAACCGTTCACGTCCCGGACGGAATCGGCGGCAGCGAGGGTGTGGCGACGCCCTTTCTGGCGGCGGCGATCACAGTGGCGATGTAGACCCAGGAGGAAACGGCCCGCTTGCGGCAAGTCTCGA
>NZ_WHJF01000152.1:0-10243 GCF_011682185.1 Massilia genomosp. 1 | reverse complement strand
AAACCGCTTCATTGACTGTCCCGTTCAATTGGGTAGGGACGCTATCGCCCGCGACATTCCGATTCAAGTTGAAAAGGTCCTGCATCGGAAAAGCGGCGCTGCGGCGGTGGTTTGTGCAACATTCAGGTTAGGTCGCGCATGCAAGGCCATCCGGGCGGCCATCTTCCCGCCCATGCCACCGATACAAACTGTGCAGCGCCCGCTCGAATAGTTCAGCCCGGCGTCAGGCGCGAGAAACACCACAAACCGGCCACCCTCTTGCAAGGGCAAATGCTTGTACCAGCTATGCGCGTCACGCACGTGCTCAACGAAGGCGCAATGCTGATCGGCTGATGGCAGGGGCAGCGCCCGCAGCGTTTGCGCGCACCAGGGGTCGGCCGCGTGCGGCAAGTGCGGCTCGGGCGGGCAAGTAGCGTTCTCAGTCGTCATGCTTTTCCTCGTCGTGGCGCCGTTGCCACTATGATACGTACAAATTCCACCGAGCAGTGCCAAACCATTGGTCAATACACGATTGACTGATAATATATTGCCTCAAGGCATACACACAAACCAAAAATCAACTGCCCGGCCCGTTCGCGGCGTCGCCAATTGCAAGGAAACGACTCACATGGCGCTCGCCCAAGCGGTACATGACACGCTGCACCTTGCTGCGGAGGCGGCGTATCAAGCCTTCCTCACGGTGCAACAGGCCGATTTCCCCCTGACCTGCTTCCAGGTCGACAGGCACGGCCGCAGCCAGGCGAGCACCCTGCGCGACGAACTCCCCCTGTCCGCGCCACAGCGGCGCGCGTACATGCATGCCGTGCCGGCCGCCTCGGTGGCCAGTTTCATGCTGTTCAGCGCCAGCGCGCGCTTTAACGACAGTACCGCCACGCGCGGCCTGTACCTGGAATTCGGGCGCGGCCCGCAGGAACTCGACGGCGTAGTGCTGCTGCTGCCGTATGCCACCAAGGCGAGCGCCGGGCGTTTTTTCGCCGGCATGCTGCGCGCGACCGACTGCCCCGCCGCCAGCACGGCGCTGCTGGACGAGATAGTGCAAGCGTTTTGCGCCGTGTTGGGCAGCCACGGCGGGCGCCAGTGGATGCGCGCCCTGGAATTCGACAAGACCGGCGTGCCCAGCCAGGCCGAATTCGAGGCCAGTTCGGCGCCGCTGCCCTTGCGCGCCGCCACCCTCGATCCAGCCAGCACCCAGGCCGACTGCAACAACGAGATCAACCACTACCTCGATGCGCTGGTCGAGCGTTATCCATTTGCGGACGGCCTCGCCTTTCGCGACGCGCTCTACCAGCTGAACCTGGACTTCAGCGTACCCAGCCTGCTGCGCATCGACGATTTCCTGGGACAGGCGGCGGCGTCCCTCGGCATGCCGGAAAGCGACTTCCTCGGCCGCCGCGCCAACCTGAATTTCCTGCACTGCCTGGCGGCGTACTGCGGCAAGGTCATCGCCAAGGCGTCCGCCTCCTGGGTCGACTGGTATACCTGGGATCAGTGGCACAACAAATACCCGAGGCGCGCCAGGCTGGCCGCCACGCCCTGTCCCGCCCTGGTCGCCGAATTCAACGGCGGCGCCGAGGCGGCGCCCTTCCTGCCGGTCGAGCTGATCCTGGGCCGCCTGTTTCGCGGAGAAACGTCCCAGCAGTTCCGCACCGCGCTCACGGGCCTGGCGGCGACGGTACAGGCGAGCCGGCCGCGCCAGATCAACGATGACATGCCGCTGATCCAGCAGATGATCGATGCGCTGCCGCCGCTGGGCATGCACTATCTCGACCTGGCGCGGCCGGACTGGATTGCCGGTGACAGCGTCGAACACTGGTACGACAACTACCGCACCCTGTTCCGGGGTGGACGGGTGGTATGGGGCGTGACGGTGCAAGCCAACTATGCCATTTTCGAACCCGGCAGGGAAGATTGCCTGGGTCAGATCATGTACGACCCGCACGGCATCGTGCCGCCGGAACAGTTGCGCCAGGCCACCAGCCGCTTCATCAAGGTCAAGGGTTGCCGCCTGTCGGACCCGAGGCTGTCGTTCTTTTCCGATTTCCTGACAGAAGAACATGTCAGCGTCTTCGGTTTGCGCATGCCGTACAGCATTTCCAGCGACGATATCTGTACCTCGGCGATCATCTATCCGCGCAAGCATTTGCAGGGCGAGCGGCTGTGCCAGCCGTTCTATCCCCTGCTCATCCACGACGACGTGCCCGGCGTGGCGATGATCCTGCCACGACGCTTCTGGACGCCGGGCCTGCTCGAAATGTATGACGATCTGAGCTGACCGCAGCCAGCACCCGCTCATTTGAACAAGACCAAGCAGGATTTCCGGCAATGATCATCGGCATCGATTTAGGGACCACCAACAGCCTGGCCGCGGTATGGCGCGACGGCAAAGCCGAGCTCATTCCAAACGCGCTCGGGCATGTGCTCACGCCCTCCTGCGTCAGCCTGGCCGACGACGGCGCCATCCTGGTCGGCCTGCCGGCGCGCGACCGCCTGCTGACCAATCCGTCGCTGTCGGCCGCCACCTTCAAGCGCACCATGGGCACCGACAGGCGGATCCGCCTCGGCACGCGCGAGTTTCGCCCGGAGGAATTGTCGGCGCTGGTGCTCAAGTCGCTGGTGGCCGACGCCGAAGCCTTCCTCGGCGAGCCGGTCCACGAAGCGGTGATCACCGTGCCCGCCTACTTTAACGATATCCAGCGCAAGGCCACGCGCATCGCCGGCGAACTGGCCGGCCTGAAAGTCGAGCGCCTGCTCAACGAACCGACCGCCGCCGCCCTCGCCTACGGCTTGCACAACGCGCCGCTCGAATCGCAATATCTGGTGTTCGACCTGGGTGGCGGCACCTTCGACGTGTCGATCCTGGAACTGTTTGCCGGCGTCATGGAAGTGCGCGCCACCGCCGGCGACAATTTTCTCGGCGGCGAAGACTTTACCGACGCGCTGGTCAAAGGCTTTATCGAGCACGTCGGGCGCGACGCCGGCCTGCGCAGCGAAGAATTGACGCCGGCCCAGCACGCCCGGCTGCGCATCGAAGCCGAACGGGTCAAGCGCGCGCTGTCGGGCCACGACCTGGCCACCTTCCGCTTCCAGCCGCACGAGCGCGAACTGTGCTGGGACGTCAGCGCGGCCGACTACGAAACCCTGTGCGCGCCCTTGCTGGCGCGCCTGACGGCCCCGCTCGAACGCACCTTGCGCGATACGGGCATGATGCCGTCCGACCTGGACCGCATCGTGATGGTCGGCGGCGCGACCCGCATGAGCATCGTGTACCGCATGCTGGCGCGCCTGTTCGGGCGCTTTCCCAGCCGCGACATCAATCCCGACGAAGCGATCGTGATGGGCGCGGCCGTGCAAGCCGGCCTGAAGGCGCGCGACGCCGCCCTCAAGGACGTGGTCATGACCGACGTCTGCCCGTATACGCTGGGCATCGAAGTCTGCCAGCGCTACGACACCAACCGCTACCGCGACGGCGTGTTCTCGCCCATCATCGAACGCAATACGACGATTCCGGCCAGCCGCTGCGAAACCTACGGCCCCACCAGCGCCGAGCAGACGGCGGTGCGGATCAAGGTGTTCCAGGGCGAAAGCCGGGACACCAGCGACAACATCGAGCTCGGTTCGCTGTCGGTGCCGCTGCCCGCGCACAGCGCGGCGGACAAGGAAGTCGACGTGCGCTTTACCTACGACATCAACGGCTTGCTCGAAGTGGAAGCGACCGTGCGCGCGACCGGCCTGGTGCGCACCCTGCTGATCGAGCAAAGCCCGGGCGCGATGTCGCCCGATGAGATCGCCCTCAGCCTGGCGGCGATCGCCCGCCTCAAGGTACCCCCGCGCGAATGGGCCGAGGTGCTCGCCGTGCAGGAACGCATGAAGCGGCTGTACGAACAAAGCCTGGGCCAGCGGCGCGCCTGGATCGGCGAGCGGATCGACCAGTTCGACACCATCGTGGCGCGCCAGAACCCGCGCGAAATCGCCAGGGCGGTCCAGATCCTGGGCGACGCCTTGCTGCAGTTTGACACGAGTGCCTTGCTATGAGCATGTGGACCATACTTGGCATCGAGCCCACGCGCGAGCGCCGCGCCATCAAGCTGGCCTACGCCGCGCGCCTGAAACTGAGCAATCCGGAAGACGACCCGCAGGGTTTCCAGGTCCTGCGCGAAGCCTACGAGCGGGCGCTGTCGATGGCCGACAGCATCGTCAACCCGCTGCCGGCGACAGTCGCGTGGGAGGGCGACGCCGGCGAACACGCAGCGCCAGCGGGCGCGGGTTTTCCCGACCTCGGCGCGCTGGAGCGGCCGGCGCGCCCACCTGGCGCGCCGCCGGCGCCGGCAAGCCAGGCGCAACGCCAGGGCGGGCGCGCGCCCCTGCCCGCGCTGGCGCTCGAGCACCCGGTGGCGGGGCCGCTGATCCTGACCGTGCGGCTCGAAACCGACGCCGAGATCGCGCAGCAAGCCGGACAGCGCCACCAACCCGGCCCGCGACCGGTCACGCCCTACTTCAAGCGGCCCGCACCGATCCTCGACAGCGCCACCCTGGCGCGCATGGCGCACCAGTTGTGCGAGCAGCTGCACGCCATCGACGCCGGTGCGCGCGCGGCCCGCTTCGGGGAACTGTTGCGCGAGCACCAATGGGATGCACCCGGGTTCACGCAACAACTGGCGCCGGCGCTGGTGGCCGTCATCGAGGAAAAATGGGACGCGCACAGGCCCCTGCTTGCCCCCATCGGCGCGCATTACGGCTGGCAGAGTAGCGGCGCGGCCCAGCGCAGCGGCGACGTGGCCGTGCTGATGCAGCGCGCGCTGGCACGCGCCTGGAGCGCGCCGATCCTGTCGCTGGCGCCCGGGCATCCGGCACGCACCGCCTTGACCATGCTGGCGGGCGAGCTCGACGAGTCCACAGTCCGGGACGATGCGAAGAATGCGGCCAAGGTCGGGGCCTTGCGCGCCCTGGTGGCGCAGCTCAAGGAAGCGCCGGCGGAGGCCTTGCCGCACCTGGTCAACGCGTACACGCTGGCGTGGTGGACGCGCTTCCTGACGCAGCACGGCAGGCTGCGTGACGTCGACGAGCGTGCCAGGTTGCGCGAGGCCGAGGCGCGCGCCGACCAGCTGATCCAGCGCGCGGCAGTCGAGGCGGAAGGCGCGCGCGTCCCGTCCCTGCTGCGCCCGATCGCGGCCACGCGTGAAGGATGGAAGCGCATCGTGACGGGCGTCTTGCTGGTGATCATCGTTCTGATCGCTGTGAAGATATTCGTGCTGTGAACCGGATCAGCCGGCCTTAGCGGTCCGCCAGGCGATCGCGCGGCACCCAGCCCTGGACTTTCCGTCCGCTCTTTGGATTGGTGTAGTTGGCATACACAAACGCGCCCGAGGCCAGGCTGGTGCTAACGCTGTCGCCCGGCACCACGAACACGCCGGGCATGGCGCAGGCAGGATCGGGCGCGCTCAGCAATTGCAGGCGCCCCGCCCCGCTTACGCGGCTGGCCGGCGGCGCGCTCAAGGGCTTGGCGTTTTTCTGGGCCAGGAAGCCGTTCCCGCTGCACAGGCTCGGCGATGCGAACGCCATGATCACCTCGCCATCCTTCCACTGATAACTTTCCACGGCGGCTTGCGGGTCGGCCCGGTTGCTCAGATGCACCACCGGCTCGGCCCCGGCCATGCCGCTGCCGGCCAGTTCGCGGCAGCTTCCGAATTCCTTGGACAACCGGGGCGCGCCGCTTGATAGTTCCAGCAGCAGATAGACGTGCTTGCAGGTGGTGGCGGCGCGGCGCGCCTGCACCAGCAGATACTCGCGCTCGTCCGTGGAGGCGAGCGGCGACAAGCTGGCGCCGCTGGCGCCGATGGTGGCGATGTTCTTGCCGCCGACGATCAGGTCGGCGCCTTGCGCGCCCGCCGTCACCTCCACCCTGCCGTGGCGGGCGTCGATACTGGTGGCGGGCGCCGCCGCCAGGGCCAGCAGCGGGGCGAACAGGATCGCGGTGCTCAGTTTTTTGATGTGGATAGAGGTCATGTGCGCGCCAAAAAGTAGTTCGTATTCTATCAGCGATGCAAACGCCGGCCCGTGGCCGGTGCGCTTGCGTATCCCAACGCACGCACCTTGGTGATGGGATCGATTATGATGGGGCTACAATCATTATCGAATTCACATCGCCAACATCCTATGCAACAGTTCACGCTCCAGCAAAAATCGTTTCTGCTTCTTCTCGCCGTGGTTACCATCGGCTTCGGCTGGATCCTGGCGCCGTATGCCGGCGCCGTGTTCTGGGGCGTGGTCCTGGCGATCCTGTTCGCGCCACTGAACCGCTGGCTGCTCAAGAAAACCAATAACAAACCAAACCTGGCGGCCTTGCTGACCTTGCTGTCGATCGTGGTGATGGTGATCTTGCCGCTGGCCCTGATCGCGGTGTCGCTGGTCGACCAGGCGGCCACTGTGTACGAGATGGTGCGCGCGGGCGACCTGAGCGTGGGCACCTACTTCAAGAAAATCATGAGCGCGCTGCCGCAGTGGGCGGTGAGCCTGCTGGAACGCTTCGACCTGAGCACCCTGTCGAAGCTGCAGCAGAAAATGACGGAAGGCGCCTCGCAGGTCAGCCAGACCGTGGCGCGCCAGGCGATCAACGTGGGCAGCTATACCTTCGACTTGATGGTCAGCATGTGCATCATGCTGTACCTGCTGTATTTCCTGCTGCGCGACGGGCAATCGCTGGCGGCGCGCATCCGCAGCGCCGTGCCGCTGAGCCGCAAGTACAAGCAGCGCCTGTTCAACAACTTCACCGCCGTGACCCGCGCTACCGTCAAGGGCAACATCCTGGTGGCGATTGCGCAGGGTGCGCTGGGCGGGATGATTTTCTGGCTCCTGGACGTGCAGGCGCCGGTGCTGTGGGGCGTGGTGATGGCCTTCCTGTCGCTGCTGCCGGCCGTTGGCGCGGCGCTGGTGTGGGCGCCGGTGGCGGTGTATTTCCTGGTCACGGGGTCGGTGTGGGAAGGGGTCACCCTGATCGCCTTCGGCGTGATCGTGATCGGCCTGGTCGACAACATCCTGCGCCCGATTTTGGTCGGCAAGGATACCAAGATGCCCGATTATGTGGTGCTGCTCTCCACCGTGGGCGGCATGGCGCTGTTCGGCTTGAATGGCTTCGTGATCGGGCCGGTGGTGGCGGCGTTGTTCATCGCGGCATGGGATTTGTTTGCCTCGGCCAGCGAGTTTCATACGGATTAAGCGACGCCCGATTCCGCATGGCGCTGCCGCGCCTCAGTCGCCCGCCTTGGGGTGCCAGCGCTGCAACGGCGGCTCGGGGGCGGTGAGCGCCTGCAGGCGCTTGTACAACAGCGGCCTGGCTGCGCCATGTGCTGGCCCACATCGCCGATCATCCAGTCAACCGGGTCGACGACTTCCTGCCCTGGAACTGCGCCGCGCAGCTTGCTTCGGCCCAAACAACACGCCGCTTTCCGGCGGGGTGATGCCATCATCGAGCAAATCAACACCAGACTCAAGACGGCCCGGGCTTTACGCTTACGGTTGAACTGTGCCTCTGAAAGTGAACATCACGCGCTCGCTGAGAGCAGGCCAAGTAGCGCCTCACGGATAGTTTCTCAACTGCGTGGTCAAAAGAGCCTGCCTTTACAGCCTGGATTTTCGCTCGCTCCACCGTGCCCGTGCCTCTCTGAGATTCTTTGCAAACGTTGCCCGCTGCTTCTCTGGTAGTGACGCGAAAGTGTCATTGATCACACTATTCTCAATCCTCAGAAGTGGGATGTTGGCAGATGCGAACAAAATATCCTTTACCAAATCGCACGCAATGCGGTCCGGCTCTCCGTGGCTCGGATCGTCAATCTCGATTGTTCCCAGCACCTTGGTTGAAGCATCGCAAATGAGGTGGCCGGTCTCGATCTACAGGTATCAAAGTCGGGTACCAAGAGCTGGATATTCCGCTTCACGTTTGCGAGGAAGCAGCGGGAAATGGGCCTTGGCCCTCTACACACAGTAGGCCTTGCGGATGCCCGTGTCGAGGCGCGTGAGTGCAGAACGATGCTGCTTGCAGGAACAGATCCACTCCAAGCGCGCAGCGCCAGCAAACTCGCAGAAGCACTGGATCGGGCAAAGATGATCACCTTCGATCAATGCGCCAGCGCGTACATAGCAGCACATCGCGGCAGTTGGAAAAATGCGAAGCATGCGAGTCAATGGGAGAATACATTGGAGACCTACGCCGGACTGATCATCGGCGCAATGCCCGTCGCATCCGTCGACACGGCGCTTGTTGTCAAGGTGCTGAATCCAATCTGGCAGGACAAGACAGAAACAGCCACCAGGCTGCGCGGTCGAATCGAGAGTATTCTGGACTGGGCGACGGTTAGCAAATTCCGAGTTGGCGAAAATCCTGCGCGATGGCGCGGCCATCTCGAAAATCTCTTGGCTGACCCGAACAAACTCGGACGAGTCGAACACCACCCAGCTTGGCCGTGGCAGGAACTGGCAGAGTTCATGGTCCAGTTGCGGTCGCGGGAAGGCGTCGCGGCGCGTGCCGTTGATTTCGCCATTCTGACGGCTTGCCATTCTGGGGAAGTACGCGGCGCCGCCTGGGCCGAAATCGATGTGGAAGGGGCGTTGTGGACGATCCCAGCTGAACGTATGAAAGCTGGCCGCGAACATCGCATTCCATTGTCCAGCCCGGCGGTAGAGATCCTCAAGCGCATGCCGCGCGTGGACGATCTCGTGTTCCCTGGGCGGCGGCAAGGCACAGCCCTGTCCGATATGAGCTTGACAGCCGTGCTCCGACGCATGAGCCGGCCCGATATCACGGTGCATGGCTTCCGGTCCACTTTCCGGGGCTGGTGCGCCGAGTCTGTCGCGAACTCGTTTCCCCGAGAGGTTTGCGAGCACGCCCTTGCCCACAGTCTGCCCGACAAAGTGGAAGCCGCTTACCGGCGCGGCGACTTGCTCGTCAAGCGCACCATGCTTATGCAGACGTGGGCCGATTTTTGCGCCGGCAAAATAACGGGCTAGTGCCACGCGCGATGCGTAGCCGAACTGGTGCAGGATCAATTGCGGTACCGCAGCCACGCGCGACGTTCCTGCACCTGTAGCACTCGTCCAAAGACCTGGTGTTGTTACCCGCGCTTGATCAAGATGGATAATTCAAAATACGGCACTGGGTTTGCCAATTCCCTTGCGCAGCCTTTTCGAATACTTTAGGCGACGTCTTGTAGGCGATTAAAAACACGTGCCCGCCTACACACCAAACTCGGGCTCGCAACTTTTGCGTACGTTGCCTTGCTGTGAGATCAACCACTGCAATCTTGAACTCACCGTTTTTTGCAAAGCATAATTCGCGAGGAAAATCTGATTTTCCCTTTCGTATAACATACAGATCTATTTCACGCTTGTCAGGGCTGCGGTAAATTTTATTGATAGCCTGAAGCTGCTTTTGCCATAGTTCCGCATCGTGAGCTGGAAGCTTCTCCCGTACTGCATCGAAAATACTTATTTCAAGCGCCGATAGCTTAGCGCTTGGGGAAAATACGCCTTTCAGTATATCAATCAACGTGGACATTCGCACCCCGCTAAGCCGCTTCCTGCCGCACCATACCCGGTGCCTGCTATGGTGCCTTTATAGACATTCGGAAAGCGAGTCCATTGAGCCATGGCAGTACTCATCAGAGGGTTGGCATTTTTCCACACCTTCGGCATAAACTGACGTCGGTAAGGATCAGATCGTGCGTGTGTTGCGATAGAAACGTAATTTCCGTTAAAAATTGTTCTAGGCCCACCCATACGAGCAGCCAACCAGTGCGAAAACTCCTTCCCAACTCCTGCAGTTCCGGCCGCTTTAACGCCGCCCGCCAAGCCAGTCGCCGCGCTAACGGCAATCCCGGCCCATTCCCCATTACTGTATTCTGAAGTGCACATATCAATCCCGCCGCTGACATCGAAAAGATCACGCAAGCGCTGCCCTTGTGCAAACAGAATCGTGTCACCCATACCCGCGGAAAAATCCATGACGCCCTGCGGAAGTGAAGGCCATTCAAAGAGTCCGAGCGGATCGTTGTACAACAACGGATTTCCGCTCACGTACCCATAGGTGTTGATGCCACCATCGAGCCCGATCGGGTCTGACTGCACATACCGCCCACCCGACGCGCACTTTCCTAAATTTCGCCACTTTCCCTAGTCGAATCAACAGCTTGAAGCAGCTAAATTCAGATGCCGCCCCGGTATTGTTGCAAATTTCCCTAGACACGCATTCTGG
>NZ_WHJF01000151.1:0-10349 GCF_011682185.1 Massilia genomosp. 1 | reverse complement strand
TTCATGGTGTGGGCGTTTTGATTAAGCGTTAGAACTAAATCATGCCAGAAATGGGCGCCCACTCCCACCTTTTCGCTTGCGCTGCCAAGCAATTTTCATCCGTTCCGCTAGTTTTGCAAGAGGCTCAATAGATAAGGCGTTCTGGGTGCTCGGAGAACTCTTTCCACCTTACGACCTCTTCCGCAATGTCTCCATGAGGATCAAATAAAATAACGCCTTGTCTCTGCTTTAATAGCCCGTAAAGCATAACCTTGATAAGTTCGCTCTTTCCATGCCCTGACCCTGCACCAATATATGCATGGGCTTTGAGGTCGTGGCTAGACACTGGCAAAGCCCACGGCTGAAAAAACGCTTCCAAATCGTTTTTATGAAACGTGGCAAGGTACGCCACATAATCCGAATGAGTAGGCGTTCCACCTTGATGATGATTTCGTGGATGTGTCAGGATTTCTTTTTCATAGTCGATTTTGTGAATAGCTAAATCGCGGGCTTTGGCATACAGAAAGGCTCGACGTAATCGCCTGAACTCTTCCGGGTTTATGGTAGTCGCCCGGCGTATATCTTCATCTGTTTTTGATAGCTCTGAATCTCCCCGATAAATAAAGGGGTCATTTTGAGCGGGTGGCCGTGTCAGGCTACCACTGGACATCAAACGGGTGAATTCTGCGAACGTGAGCGGTTCCCGTGCACCTGGACACGGTGATTTTTTGGACTGTTTGAATTTGGCAATCGCAACGGACAATTCGTCCGGCCGGTCTACCGTTCTAGTCATCCCGAGGTCAATTTTAAATTCAGACATAGCCCAATTGCTACCTAAAAATGTGCATTTATCAATGTACTTCTGAGCAATTTACATAGTATTTTTGTGCTTTGATGACGTGTTTAGTAGTATTTTAAGCAGTTTACCGACGAATCAGGCAAATACTATATAAATCAATGACTTAAAGTCAAATTTTGAATTGAACTCCACAATACAAATACCTATTGTGTCCCCATCAACACGCATAAAAACGCAAACACATTAAAACGTTAAAACAAAAAACCATTAAAACGTATCAAACAGCTTCCCATTGTCGCACCAGCCTATCTATCTCGTCCTTCGCCTCCTGTTCCTTCCCCTTATTCAACAATGCAAGAACGTATCCCGTAACCATATTGAAATACGTGTCAGCTTGTCCAAGCTCGCTTTGCTTTTCCATTCTTTTAACTTCTAGATCGTGCTTCATTCTGGATACTCGAACATCGATCACGGCATCGACGATCTTTTCTTGAATCTTTGCACGAAGTGACGACCGCAATTCCATTTGCGTAGTCAATGATGCTCGTCGCTTGTTATCTTCATCAATGAGCTTGTGAACTGCCAGGACACCAGAATCGAAACCGGATTTTTGAATCTGATTCCTAAGTTCTAATTCCATTCTGGTAATTACATTTTTTTGCTCTTCCCTAGACAAAGCCAGATTATTGGAATGGTGCAAATTTGTAACGGATACATTATTTTCACCTCGCAAGCGTTCAACGTCTAACGCCCCCTTTCCCCGCATTTCTTCCATTTCAAACTGAGCGGAAATAGTCTTTTCTAATCGCTCATCTTCTCGATTCCCTTTGAATCGCTCACGATCCATTGCCCCATCTTCCCTTACTTTTTGACGGTCAATTTCATAGCCTGCCTTTACATGTTCACGATGTAGGGCGGCTTCATTGTCTATTTTTGATACGCCAACCTTTGCCTGAATCGTGGTATATAGCTTTTGCATTTCCAGATTGTGCGAGGGATTAAATTTTGATATAAGTTCCATGGCGTTCATAAAAATGTCCTTGTCAGAGAAGTTAAAACAAAAACACATTTAAACGATAAAACGCTTAAATGTGTTTTTGTTTAAGCGTTTTATCGTTTAAATGTGTTTTTGTTTTAATGCTTTTACTTTTTCATGGAAAGAAACACCCGCACCGCCTCGGCAATAAATGTATCTATTGTTGGAAATTCCTTGTGAGTCGTTAGGATTGCAATGTTCATTTCTGTTTTTAGGTGAACAGGAATACCGGCACTAATACGGGCATATTCGACACCTTCGAGACGATGTTTTTTCCTGCCGACTTTTTTAGTAGGCTCAACTTTCGCCACCTCTTGAATAATTGGAGACGTTTTATTTTTACTGACTCGTGCCAGTTTTTCCCGTATTTCATCACCGCTCAACGATGCTGTTTTTTTGGTAGTCATAGTTTATTTATTAGAAAGTAAAGTTAGAATTTCATCAGCGAGGTTTTGCATTTCTTCTTTCGCTTTCCCGCTATCGTCTTGCATGACATTTCCAGACAAGAGAAGCGATTTTGCATAAGCAACCCGATTCCCTATCTCTGTTTTTAGAATTGGTATTTTGTGTTGCTCTAAGTGGTCACGAATTTGGGCTTGCAGTGAGGCGCCAGATATAGCCATTGTCATGACAATGGCAGAAAGAAAGTCGTTTTTATCGGTACGCTGTGTCTCGATAAAATCGATTGTCTGACGAATAGCGAAAGCGTCGAATAGCGAGGCTTTACACGGAATAATAACCAAGTCAGTTATTTTTATAATCTCTTCAAGCTCTTTTGAGAGATACGGGGGCGTATCGATTATTACGACCTCGAACCCCTGCACCTGGGCGAGCAAGTCCGCATAGGTCGCAAAGTCCTTGCGTCGCACCAGGTCGAAGCGATCCGCCCCCGCGAAGTCCACAAACGACGATATAGACCCCTGCGGGTCAATGTCCACAAGGGCAGTTCGTAGGCCTGACTGGGAAAAGTACCCGTACAGGTTGAGGGCGATTGTTGACTTGCCAACCCCGCCTTTTTGGTGGGCAAGTGTGATAATGGAAGGCATACGAAAAGTCTACAGAAAAAACGTAAAAACGCAAGTTAAATTTTAACGATTTAACGTTTAATTTAATTAAACGTTTTTACGTTTTAATGGTATAATGTGATTTTACATTGCCTGACTGACGCAAAATTTACCGATCGGGGAACAAGGATGAGCGAGCGCACGACAACACAGGACGAACAAGACGGGATAGAGTGGTTTAACTCGCTCACGGAGACGGGGCGCGCTGAATGGCTCAACCGGGCCGGTAGTGCCGTTCCGGCCGACGCCTGGCAGGAGTTCAAGCGCTACCAGGCGAAATACAGCTATGAGGTCAACCCGCGCGCCGGCGAACTGGGGGGCGGGTGGCGTCTTCGGTTGCTCGAAGACGGCGAAGAGGTAGGGGGCGGGGTGTTCCCGCCAGTGGAAGGCATCGAGGACGACCAGGAGTCCGACAAGGCCGCTTACAGTGATGCAATGGACGAGGGCGAGGACTGGCTTGCATCAAGACAGTAAAAACGTTTAAATGTAAAAACGTTTTTACTGTCTATATTTCACCTATGCTTCTGGATGACGCCTTGCATTTAGGATAGCGGCTAGCTCACTGGTCGACAGACTACGCATATCTAGCGTCTTTCTGATTGGCTCAAACACTTTGTACATGCGGTCATACCCATCTATCGTTGGCATATGGGAATTATTGATGCGCCCTTTAAATCGGGTGAAACGGTCGAGATGGTCAACCATAAATGAGGCAATGCTTGAGTAATCACACTCATTATTTCCGTCAAAACCTGGAAATTGTGGGTTATTGCCAAAAGGAGCGGCACTTGATACCAGCTCAGCCCGCCCGTTTTCATCCAATTTTTCATGGGCTTCCTCAATGAAGCTCCACATATCTAAATAATTGGTAACGTCGCTCACTTTTGGCGGGTTTGGCTCACCATCGGAAAAACCTTGATATCGCCATTTTATGCCCCAAAGGTTATCGTTATAAAGAGCCGCTTTAATGAATTTTGGATCAATTCCATCCGTGTTCTCATCTATGCCAAGTTTTTCGGTAATATCACAAAGCATTGTGAGAATAAGTTTTTCTGATGCCGAAAGATTCATATTTATCCTAATAAGGTTCAAGGGAACGACTCAAAAACAAATTAAAACATAAAAACGTTTATTCGTTTTATTTACTAGAAGCGCCCCGGCCAACGCTTGGCAGCGTGCCGAACACTCAAAATCACGACCACACCGCCAGTCATGCGGTACGGTATGACGTAATTTTCATGTACGACCAGTTCACGGGTGCCCATCACACGGCCTGGCCGTCCCATACCAGGGAAGCCCGCCAGGTTCTGTACTTTCGCTTGAATTTCCAGGGCGAAGGAGTCGCCCCGATCCGGGTTATCTTGCCCGATATAGTCAACGATGGCCGCGAGGTTTGCCAACGCTTTTTTTGTCCACTTAACCGCCATGTTTTGCAAAGAAAGCGGCTACTTCCTCGTCTGTTGCAAACTCGCCCCTGTCTGCTTCCGCAATGCCTTCTAGGGTGTCTTGAATCTGCCAAGCTTCGGCTTCTACATACTCACGAATCGCGGCCACAGTAAGGGCGCTTTTTGTGCGGCCAGTGGCCTTTGTGAGTGCGGCCAGTTGGGCGGCAAGATCGACGGGGAGCCTGACGTTTAGCGGTTTTTCAGTGATGGTGGCGCTCATGGTTGCCTCAGATGGTGCGTGTATGGTTTTCATAAATTTTGTAATACACCTGCATTGTATGTATCACAGAACCCCTGTCAAGTCGGATTTTTCAACCTGTAGAGCGCATCAGCAAGCGAACAGGACTCAAAGACCGCTTTTTAGCCTCGTGGCGACGCTTTTCGAGTTGTTGGCTACCTGGCTACAGGAAACACCGTTTGAGCGCCTTGGCGGTCTGTTTCCTGCGCAACTCTGTACATGTTCGGCATCGTCCGTTGCCCAGTTGTTCACCCTCTATGGTTTCCACCTACAAACTTGCCCATTGCCCTGGTCGCTGGGTTCGGTTTGGGTTTTCAAGAGCGAAGCGAAAAAAACACACAAGGGCGAAGCCCGATTTCCACCTTTCCGAGAGTTGCACCTGTGTTGTTTCTTTTAAATCTTTAATACTTTAGGCACCATCAAGAGCCTTGATTTTAAAGGCTTTTTTACACCTAACTATGAGGAAAACGGAGCGAACTATGAGGAAAACGGAGCGAACTATGAGGAAAACGGAGCGAACTATGAGGAAAACGGAGCGAACTATGAGGTATGTTGCTAACGCCTCATGTGGCGTGTAAAATTCACTTACCATGAGAAAAAAATTGACGACTCATATTTTTTCAATATGATGATGCAACACCTCTAACCTTGCGCCTATGTGAGAAGCAATATCAATGAACATTGACGAAAAATCGCTAACTGTCCGACAGGCTAATTCACTTATTGAAGCGAGTTACAAGATTCCGTCAGTTGGGGAGGGGCGATTGATCCGAATGCTCATAGCTCAAATAAAACCGACTGATGAAGACTTTAGAACGTACAAAATCGCAGTATCTGATTTTGCAAAATTTTTTGGACTAACTGGCGGGAGTGCATACGATCTAATTGATAAAGCCGCTGAATCTTTAGCACATAGACCAATAACCATAAGGACGGGGAAAAGCTGGCTTCATACCAATTGGCTTTCTTCTGCCGAACATATAGAAGGAAGCGGGTATGTTGAACTTTGTTTTGATAAGAAGCTAAAACCTTATTTATTACAGCTTAAAGGCTATTACAAAGATTACTCATTAGACAAAATAATAAACTTCAAAAGTGGATATTCAATCAGGCTTTTTGAGATTCTGAAGGCCAACGAATTTAAAGCAGATGCAAAAGGAAATTTCAAGAGGAGTTTTGAATATGACGAATTACGAGAAATGCTTGGGATAGAAAAAAACGAATACCCATTATTCGCCGATGTTCGCCGAAATGTCATAGAAACAGCAGTAAAAGAGATAAACGCAAATCCAGATATTACGATTATTAAAGTGGATTACCCAAAGACAGGGCGCAAGGTTTCTCATGTTGTTTTCAACTGCGAACGGGCAAGGCAAACACAATTAGATTTTGATGATCCATTGCCAAAATTTGAGGAAGTCGAGCAAAAAAAAGAACACCCGGAGGATGTGCGAGAACTTATTTCTATGGGAATAGAAGAAAACACCGCTTATAAATGGCGTAAGAAATACGGCGCAAAACAGATAGCCCGCAATATTGCCTATACGCGAGCAATGCAAAAATCCAACAAGATACGCGATTCATTGAGTGGATACCTGGCCCGTGCTATTGCTGAAGACATAGCGAGCGGGTGGGAACAGGAAGAACAGAAAAAAGTAGATAAGCGGAAAACTCAGGAGCAAGCCGAAAAATTGAAAGAGGAAGACGAAGAGCGGAAACGTGAAGAATCAAAACAGAAAACACAAATGCTCTTATCTGAATTTCACGCTTTGCCAGAAAATGAGCAAGAAGCAATCCGCCGTATTTTTGAAAAACAGGCAGTACCAATAACATTGGGAATGTGGAATAGAGAAAAAGAACGGAATAAGACACCCGAATTAGACAAAAAACTTCTAGTCACGTTCGCGCTATTCTATGAAACATACCAAGCAAATTTGCAATTACCAGTCTAAAAATTGGAGTCATTGCCATGACAAAAGACGAAGCCGACAAGCAAAAAAATCCAATGTCTTTGCCAAGTGAAAAAATCATTGAGACATTAAATCGAATAATGAAAGAAAGTCCCGAAAGAGATTCAATGCTACTACCGACCAAGGAAGTAGAAGAAAGATTGATACAGCTAGAATTTTACAATTTTAAATCGCGTTTTTGAACTTGTCACGACGGTCTATTGCCAGTGAAAAATCATGAAATTTTCCTGAATTTATGGTAAAATAAAACGCCTCTAACGAAGGCGTTTTATTTTCTAACTCTTATGAGTATGGTACGTTCTACGGCTACCTATACGGCTATCAGTTTGGTGCTCGCTTCCTGTATCTCGTTAATCATCTTTTCAATGATTGCGTGAGCGGTTTCGGCGCTATGGTTGACAAACCATTGTGGTATCTAACCACGTTCCCCTTATGGGGGGAAAGAAACGAAAACAACGAGTTTCAGGCTGTGGGCTTAGGCGAAAACCTAAGCCCATTTTATTTTTTTAACCTGGAAAGTCAAATAATTTAATCCTGATAAATCGCATTGAATTTATCTATGACGGCCTTGGATCATGCCTCATCGCCTCATTCAAGCAAGGCTAAAATGTAGCCCGCCAGTGCTTCAAATGCTATATCCCCTTGCTCCTTATCGCCTTTTTCTATGGCAGTAGCTATTGCACGGTCTAGCTCTGCCTCTCGTTTTTCACTGCGTAACGAGCTGGGCTTGTCGAATAATTTGACCGCCATCTTTTGGAAAAAATGCGTTGCCGTAGGTGCCTTTGCTGGTGCGGTTTTCGGCGTCTCTGAATAATTTCAAACTACGTTTCAACCTTCATCGAGAACGAGATTTTGAGCATTCATATAATTGAATTAAGGTGACAATATAATGTCACAATACAAACAAAAGTCAAATTTATTTGACTGATTCGAGTTCGTTTAATTCGCTCTTTAGTGCGTCAATCATTGCCTTGTTTTCTTGTCCCTCTAGATCAAGAATGGTTTTCCGCATCTCGAAAATCTCCTTGTCTATCGCAAGTCCTTTTTCCTTGTGCTCTCCAAGTATTTTCATTTGTGTTTCTATTGCCTTGAGCGTGATTTCATGATCGACTTCGGCTAGTACCCTCTTTCGTTGTACTTCCCTGGCAAGCTGTAATTCAAATTCTGCCTGCTCTTCCTCTTTGCGCCGTTGATCTTGCTCTATCGTTTCGATTTTTCGTAGTCGGTCTTGTTCTTCTCCTGCTTCCTTGCGTATTAGCTCTTGAGCTATTTGTTCAAATTCCTGTAATTCAATTTTACGTTCTTCAATTTTGTTTAATAATTCTTTCTTTTCTTTCTTTGCTTTATACAAGATATATGGAAATATGGGAAACGCCAAAATAAAACCAAGGCCAAGAGAGATCCCTAAAACATCTTTCATAAAATGTGGATTATGCATGTCTGGAAAGTCAGAAAAAAAATGGTAATACCACTCTTGGAAATATAAGAATAGATTAATTATCACCATAATTGTCGACATTCCAGCAAAGCAATAAAGGAAGATGATTTTTTTAGAAGTCCATCTATTTATATTTTTAATAATTGGTTCAATTTCTTCAAGTGTCAAATCTTCTCTTATTGAGTATTCCATAAAATCCCCCCTATATAAAAATTTCTGATTTTTTCCCGTTGATACTATAAAAAGCGTCATTGATACCATGCGTAAAAACATCATCAAGGCTCGCAAAGTGAAAGCCTGCCGAATATTTTTCAAAGTCTGGTATCTCCCCTGCCCTGATCCCTGCAAGTACATTTTGCATCTTTGGCACATCGTCATATACGCTCAAAACATGATTCGCCGGCTGTTGGTTGAACATGCCAGAAAATCGCCTTTGTTGTATGGCTTCGGTGTGTTTGTGGAGTTGTTTAATAATCTCTGCTGTACTCGTTGCTCGGTGAAACTCGATAGTCGCAACCCGTGTGATATCCCCAGCTCGAAACCGAATAATTCCATCAGGAATTATTGATTTTTCTTTAAAATTTCCTTCTATCTCAACCCGTGTAATCTTGTGGCCGGTTCCGAGTCGGTTTGCTCCGACATATCGAAACTCAGGCAGTAAATCCAGTACCTCAAAGTGTCCTTCATGGCTTTTTTCATGCCCTAAGAACATAGCCAAAAGCTGTATCAACATGGCTCTGTGCGGGAACTGGAACGGGCTTTTTGCCTGCACGCCACCATGCGGGAAAAATACAGTCTCAGGATCAACATTCAACGTTTCAGCGATGGTTTCGGCTCCCTTTTTGCTCAGGGCGTAAAACTCTCCGAGCTTCTGGCCACCCTTCCCAGATTTTGACGTGGAGTGAACGAATTTTGAAACCAATAAATCATCTCCAGCGAGGTCGTTTAGATACCTTTTCCAATAATTCCGACGCTCTGGCATGTTTTGGCTTTTTGCAATAGCGTCAGAAGTCGCATTGATAAGTCGCCAGACTGCCAACAGTGCAAAGAGGTGATTTTGTGTATAGTTCGTTCTAAAACGCTTCATGGTTGCTAGTTAAAAAATATTTTTTCATCGTTGGTTGATTCCTGCTGTTGCGTACTTCGTGGCTTTTCCTTGACTGGACGGTAGTAGTGCTCGACCTGGTACGCCTTCACCGTCTCCCACTCTTCCGCACTCATCGAATTTTTCCCGTTCATTAGAAAGGTTGGAACACGAAAAAGACTTGCTTGCTCTTTGTTGTTTCGTTTTGCGTAAAACTCACCTTGCGGGAGTGCCTTAATATCTTTTTTGTCAATGCCTGTCATATTTGAGAGGTCACGGGCGGTTTCTTCGTCTCCCCCGTTTGCGCCTGCAATCCGCACCTTAGAATTTCCAAAAACCGCCCTCCTCATTTCTTCACCCATTCCATAGCCGGTGATCTGCTGTGCAATAGCGAGATGCAAACCATATTTGCGAGTCTCTTTGTAGATTTTTGGGATACTGTCAGACATAAAACGGTCGGCCTCATCGAGAAACATAAAAACGGGTCTTCGCTCGTCTTTTTGCTGTGCCTGTCTCCGCATAGCCATATTTTGTATAGATGCAATCAGGAACCGACCGAAAGCGTTACTCGTATCCCCGCCCAGCATCCCAGCCGATAGATTGAACACAATAAATTTCCCAGAATCTAAGGCTTTTACGAGGTCGATTGTTGAGGAACCGCCCAGGCAACGGTCAAGGGCTTTAGATGCCAACAAGGTACGTAATCGGTCACGGATAGAACTTTTTGTAGTGTCATAGGTTCGCTCGAAAAACGTATCGAGGATATCGAGCAAGGCGGGATTGTCGGTAAGTTGGGCTTTTGCACGGTCTACAAGGGGGGTAGGTTGCGTTTTCTTGTCGGCGCCTATAGGTGACTCGGCCATGAAGTCGATAAGGTCGTATAGCGTCGAATCTGGCGACATAGCGAGCGAGTACAAACAGGGCTTCAACAGCATTTTCATGCGGTTGCTTATGTCCCAATCTCCGCCAATGACTGCCGATAAAATATCGGTGAAATTTTCGACCGCACTATCTAATTGTTCTGCCCTATAGAGGGGGGCCAACGGGTTCAAAACTGGAATTGTTGCAAGGTCTAAGCCTGCAAGGTATGGATAGAAATAGAGCCAATTGCAAAACGATTTTTCCGAACTGGCCGACATCAGGAGAGCACGATTTTTCATCGCTTTTTGGTGATATCGGAGGAAATCTGATCGGTTACGGCGGCGGAATCATGGCTAATCTCATTTTTAAGGCGTGGGGATGCCGTACCTGAAACATTCGGAGCGGAATCGAGAGAAAGTTGAGCGGTATGGTCAT
>NZ_WHJF01000150.1:0-10672 GCF_011682185.1 Massilia genomosp. 1 | reverse complement strand
GTTCACCCGCTTGACTGCCCGCTTACCTGCGTCCATTGCCATCTCCCTGGGATTCGTTTGTCACCAGGGATGCATTCTCCAGATCGCCATCGGGTCGCGCAATAACGCCGCTGAGCGACCGCTTACAGCGATACTGCCTACTACATTACTGCCACGCCGGAACTGCTGGGTTTAGCTGCAGCGAACGCCTTCCGTGATGGAGGCTTCGCATGAACGGCCAGCCTTCACTTGCTCGGCATCTCGAGTCGTTCTTCCACGGACGACTGACGCAATAGCGCAATGCCACGCGGGCTACGGTGGCATGGGTAAAATCGGACGGGCCCGGGCGGCCCGGCGGATGAGCCTGCGCGAAGTACACTTCACGCTCCGTGCTGTAACTGGCGCTCCACGTGCGTACCCGGCGCTGCAAGGTACGCAGCAGCGCAGCGTCGTATTGCCCGGGATAGCGGCGCTGCATTTCCTCCAGCAGCGTGGTGGCGGTCAGCGCCGGCGTCGCTTCGAGCAGCGGTACGATCTCGCTCTGCCAGACGGCCTCAAAGGGGTCGGAGCGGGTGCGCGAGGCACGGGCGGGCCTTTGCGACGCAGTCTTCAACGGCATCGAGCCGGCGCGCCGAGCGCACGTTGATGCCGGTCTTCACCGCAGCGACTTCCCCATGCTCGGTAGTTTACCGAGCATGGGCACTGTTTACAAGCGAAACAGTTTACGTCCTCACAGGGGCCACTGCGCCGGGGCGGATGCACACAAGCGCTCCCAGTCCACGCCGGTTACCAGCCACTGCAATTGCTCGGCGCTCATCTGCCAGCATGCATCTTCAGCCTCGGGCCAGACGAACTGGCCACGATGCAAACGGCGCAGGCACATCCAGAGGTCTGTGCCGTCCCAGCACACCACCTTCAGGCGCGTCCGGCGGCGATTGGCAAACACGTAGGCAGTGCCGTCGCACCGCGCTCGCCCCAACGCCTGCTGCACGTGCAGGGGGCCAGTTCACCCGCCTGACTGCCCGCTTGCTTGCTTGCGTCCATTACCATCTCCTTGGGATTTGTTTGTCACCAGGGATGCATTTTCCAGATCGCCAACGGGCCGGGCAATACGCCGCTGAGCTACCGTACTCTCCAGGCCTCGCTTTCAGACATGGCGGTCAGCGAGGCCTTGCCCACCCTGTATCGCGACTATTTCTTCTTCAGATTTAAGTAGGCGTGCGACTCAACAACGGTCGCCAGAATGGAGCGCGAACCCGGCAATTTTTTTAACGTATGTTGAATCTCTTCCCATTTCTGTTGTTGGTAGAGTGATAGCAATAGCGCGTTCAGTGCATAACCTTTGGTGTCGGACTGGACTGTTTTGGTATGGCTTAACACCGTCTTTGCTGCCGCTTCCACGGCCGGCGGATTGCGTGCGGAAAGCGCTTCCATCAAATCGAGCATCGCTCTGTTTGTTTCGGCCTCACTGGCCGAGCACAACTGGGCACGAAGGAAGGCAATTGCTGGCTTGACCTCTTCCATGCTGGTGTTGGGAATGGCAAGACCGGCAAATTGAAGCAAGGCGGCTTGCCAACCGTTTTGGGCGACGGGGTCCTCACAACCGGGTTTGTTCTGCAGGGTTGTCAACACACCAAAATCCACTTGCGACGGCATGGCTGTTTTGGCGCCACCGGCGAAATAGCGGGCTGCAATCCGTCCATCTTCGGAACGCTTGCGCGGCAAATAGTAGCCAGAGCGCTTGTTGTCCGACTCGATGATGGTGCCCATGTAGTTTGCGCCAGGTAGCGGAATGCCGGTCAAATGCAGTATGTCGACATGCTGCCCATTTCGTGTTCGAACAATCTTGGCGCGCAGCGCATTCTGATCCACAAAGGGGAAAAAATCCGAGTTGACAGGTGCGCCGGACGCGCTGAAGACAGCGTGAAGGAATTCGCGGCGGCCAATTTCATGCTTATGCACATCGTCCAGGCTGGACCAGCCGACCCTTGCCATCGCGGCCGCCATCGCCGGATTCTTCATCGCCTGCCCACTGAGTTCGGGAAGCTTGCCATCGGCCTTCGCCACAATCACCATGACCGAGTCAGTTGGTCCATAAATTCGGTAATCAGCAAAATTGTTCCCCAGCGCTTGCATCACGGAGGAAACCAGTATAGGCGAATTGCCGTAGGTAGGCACCCACTGCACCAGTACGCCGTCGTCGGACAAATGACGGCGCATGCGTTTGTAGAACTCGGTCGTGAACAGGTTAGACACGCCGCTGACCCACGAATCGGACGGTTCGGAAATGATCAGGTCGTAGCGACGCTTGTGTGCTGCGAAAAAGCTCTTGGCATCGTCAATATGGATATGGCTGCGTGGGTCGCTGAACACACGCGAGGAGGCGTTGCCAAACAGTTTGGCGCCTTCGACCATGGCACTTTCGATCTCGATGATGTCGAGTTGGGCCAGGTGATCGTTGGCCAGTAACACATTGGCACTAATGCCGGAACCCATGCCGATCATTGCTGCGGTTTTGGCCTGTGGACTCACCAAACTTGGCAGGGCCCCCAGCAGCACTTGAGTCGGTTCGTCAGCCGAGGGGGTGTCCCCTTCCGCCGGCGCATAGCTGGCATCTGGTTTTCCATTGGTGCTGATAACCAGGTTGCGGCCGTCGCGGATCACGTCGACGCTGGCGGTACGCCCATCGCGATGCAGAAGAACTTCTAATGAATCCGGAGAAGCCTTGCTGGCCATGTGAAAAATGCTGGAACTCATCCATTTTGCGTCGAATGCAGGCGCGATGTACGTGCCGATGATGGCCACGCCCATCATGCCAATCGCCGCGCCCCGCCACGTCCTGTTGTTGCCACTGCGGCCCAGCAGATAGATCGCCAGTACCATATCGAGTGCAGCGCCGACGATGACGGCATTTTTCAGCCCCGTAAGCGGCAACAGTACCGTAGAAGCTAACACGACGCCAATAATCGCGCCCAAGGTATTGAAGGCGTACACCCGGCCGATCGAAGATTCCCCGGCACCGCCACGGAACAACACCAAGGTTATCAGAGGCAAGGTCATGCCCGCCATGAATGTCGTTGGAAGCATCACAACAATCGTCATGATATGACTGCTTCCATTAAACATCAGGTAGCCTGCATCGCTTGGCTGCAGGGCCCCGTACAAGGCACTCATGATCTTCATCAGTTCGTTGTATCCGAGTACCGTACTGAGCGCAAGGAGTCCCATGAGCAGTTGAATGATGCCCAACGCAACCACGGGATCTTTATAGCTGTCGATGCGCTTACGTAGCCAGAATCCACCGAGTGCGAGACCGAGGATGAATGAGGACAACATCAATTCAAATGCGTGCGTCGACGCGCCCAGCACCATGCTGAGCATACGGATCCAGCTGATCTCGTAGATAAACGAGGATAGTCCCGTGATCAGTGCCACCAACAGCATCGGGCGTAGCAAGGGAGAGCTTCCGCCCTGCGAAGCAGGGGCACTGCTGAAAAAGAACAGCTTTTTCTGAATCCCATACACGGCAACGGCCAGCGCCAGATTGGTCAGGCCGGCGGTCATGATGGTACCGGGCAGGCCGACGGCATCGACGAGGATGAAGCCGCTGGTTAGCACGCCCACGACTGCGCCAACGCTGTTGGTAAAATAGAGCATGGAAATAGAGCGTCCGGGCGTATCCGGAAACGCGCGCAGGATGCCAACTGACATCAATGGGAAGGTCGCACCCAGCAATAAGGTCTGCGGCAGGATCAGAATGGCGGCAAAGGTCCAGCGAATCAGCTCGACGGCCATGGGAGAGTCGACGCCCGGCAACACCGTATCGAACACAAAGCCGTTCGCCGATAAGAAGACTTTGTGAAACAGCAGGCCGGACAGGCCGATGGCAATCTCGACTATCACATAGGCCAACAAGGGATTCTTGATGCGTCCCATATAGCGTCCCGCGAGCCATGCGCCACCGGCCATGCCTCCCATGTACATGGCCAGCACGAGCGCCTGAGCATAGGCGGCGTGCCCAAGGAAGAACTTGAGGTAATTGGTCCAGATCGCTTCATAAATGAGGCCGGAAAAACCGGAGAAGGCAAATGCCGTGAACAGGGCATATTGGATGGACGCGGTCGGCCGCTGGTTCATTAGCTATCCTTAGGAGAAACAATGGAAAAACCATTCAAGTTTAACAAATACCTCAAGGTCTAAGCGAGAAATTATTGAAATGTATCAATTTTACAGTTTTATCATACCTCGCCATCTGGCGTCAGGGGGTGTTACGTCCTTTGAAATCCCAGGCTCACTCGGGCCTTGAATCCCATGCTCGTCCAGGTCGCTAAGTAAACTTGAACCCATCGCAGCGTGGGACGTCATGCAAAAAAATAGGCCAGTACTCCTCCAATATCGTGTGAAGTTCTCACGTAACACACATACCATCGGGACTTGTTACGCTCGGCGATCCACCGCCTGCTTGCCGGGCATGGCATCGCGCGCATGAGCGGTTCGTCGAGCCAGGCCGAGGAGAAGCGCAGCTTCGTGGCCGAATCGGCCGGCGCCATCTGGTACGGCGATGTCATGCACGGGCCGCGCGTCATCGTCGAGGGCAAGCCGCGCAAGGCCTACCTGGTGTCGCTGTTCGACGATGCCTCGCGCTTGGTCACGCACAGCGCCTTCTGCCTGGGCGAGACGGCGCTCGACATCGAGGGCGTGCTCAAGCAGGCGACAGCTAACCTCTTCCCATGTTGGGTGAGTAGAGGACTTTCACCTCCAAGTAAGTGCGCCCATGCTGGGCGCACCAAAAAAAGCCCCTATTCAGGGGGCTTGTCGGTTGCTCAGCGAATTAACTGCACTCTTTAGGTTTAACCTGATCGCTCAGATTAGAAGTGCATTTCCACCGCCCCGGCGTAGAGTCGCTGTCTGCCGTGCGCGTCAGCGTAATGTAGTTTCCGTCGATATTCGGATTTCCCGTCAACGTACAGGTCAGGGTAGTATCGCCGTCCGAGATGATCGATATGGCAATGGCGCATCGCTTGCTGGACGAGTGGATGCCCACGCTTTCCGGATTTGTCAGCGCTGTGTGGACGCCTTCGGCCAATTTCGCTTCCACAATAATCTTCCCGGCGGAAATTTCTGCCAGCCCAGTTGTGGCTTGTGCCTTGGATACATAGTTTTGGTAGGCGGGCAGTGCCACGCTGGCCAGAATGCCAATAATTGCCACAACAATCATCAGTTCGATCAGCGTGAAGCCCCGCTGGGCACGTTTTAGCTTGCGCATCGATTTCATCGAATTCCTTTATGTAGACGTAATTGCCCTGCATTAAATCTTATGAGAGCACAGCAATTATCGTGCCACGCGATTTTGCCCATTTTTGACTAGGCACAGGCCAATCGCACTGTAAAACGTCAGTTTCCAGTTGGAAATTACAAAATGTGTCAATTCGCTGACAATTTTTAGGCGCGATGGACTCCAATGCCTGAATGCGCCTGCGGCTCACCCTGGCGCCAAGCAGAACACCATGTCCGCTCCGGCCAATTCGATGGCATCCCCATGGTTCAGGCGGCACGGCGTTTTGCCGGGGGAAACCCCATTAATGAACGGCGCCACATTGCCGTCCACATGCGTCAGGTAATAGTCACCGTTCTGGCGCGTAATCGCCACCACCTGCACCCCCGCCTTGCCCAGGGTCGACAGCGGCTTGCTCAGTACCAGCCGCTTGCCGGCGTTCGGACCGGTCTTGACCTCGACCGAACCGAGCAGCTTGGCCGTACCGGCAGGCGCGTCCGGCATCGCGCGCCGCGGTCCGCCGATGAATTCGAGCTGAAAGCGCGCCACGACGATGGTATCGTGATCTTCCAGCATGTGTTTTGCCACCCGCTTGCCGTTGACATAAGTGCCATTGGTGCTGCCCAGGTCTTCCACGAACACATCGTCCATGATGAAGTTGAACGCCGCGTGGGAACCGCTCATGGCCGGGTGCGGCAAGACGATGTCGTTGTCGGGCTTGCGCCCGAGCGTCATGCGGTCCTTGTCGAGCTCGACCTCTCGTATCACCGCCTGATTGCGCGATATGATAATTTTCGCCACTCTTGCCCTCCGGTGGGTGACCCGCCAACGAGAACGGGGAGCTTGCGCTCCCCGTCATTATTCACTACCTTTGCCTTCGCTTACAAATTACAGCATGGCTTTGAGCAAACGCGCCATTTCCGACGGGTTTTTGGTCGCTTTAATGCCGCAGGCTTCCATGATGTCGAGCTTGGCTTGCGCGGTGTCGGCGCCACCGGAAATCAGTGCACCGGCATGGCCCATGCGCTTGCCCGGAGGCGCGGTCACGCCGGCGATGAAGCACACCACCGGCTTTTTCATGTTGTCCTTGATCCAGTATGCCGCATTGCCTTCGTCAGGACCGCCGATTTCGCCGATCATGATGACCGCGTCGGTATCCGGATCGTCGTTGAACATCTTCATGACGTCGATGTGCTTCAGACCGTTGATCGGGTCGCCGCCGATGCCCACTGCCGACGACTGGCCCAGGCCCAGCGCGGTCAACTGACCAACCGCTTCGTAGGTCAAGGTGCCCGAACGCGAGACCACGCCGATGCGGCCCTTGCGGTGGATGTGACCCGGCATGATGCCGATCTTGATTTCGTCTGGCGTGATCAGGCCCGGGCAGTTAGGACCGAGCAGCAGGGTCTTGGAGCCGGCCTTGGCCATGCGGTCCTTGAGCGCCATCATGTCGCGCACAGGAATGCCTTCGGTGATGCAGATTGCCAGGTCGAGTTCGGCTTCGACGGCTTCCCAGATCGCGGCGGCCGCGCCTGCCGGCGGCACGTAGATGACCGACACGTTGGCGCCGGTTTCTTTTTTCGCTTCAGCAACGTTAGCGAAAATAGGAATGCCTTCGAAATCTTCGCCGGCCTTCTTCGGGTTCACGCCGGCAACGAAGCATTCCTTGCCATTCGCGTAATCGCGGCACATGCGGGTGTGGAATTGACCGGTCTTGCCGGTAATCCCCTGGGTGACTACTTTTGTATCTTTATTGATCAGAATCGACATGTTTGTTCCTTCGAATTAGGCTTTATGAGCAGCAGCAGCGGCTACCACGGCCTTGGCTGCGTCTTCCATCGTATCGGCAGCGATGATCGGCAGGCCGGAGTCGGCCAGCATCTTCTTGCCGATGTCTTCGTTGGTGCCCTTCATGCGCACAACCAGCGGCACGGTCAGGGAAACGGCTTTCGACGCGGTGATCACGCCTTCGGCGATCACGTCGCAGCGCATGATGCCGCCGAAAATGTTGACCAGGATGGCTTTCAGGCCTGGATTTTTCAACATGATCTTGAACGCTTCGGTGACTTTTTCCGCCGTTGCGCCGCCGCCCACGTCGAGGAAGTTGGCAGGCTCGCCGCCGAACAGCTTGATGGTGTCCATGGTGGCCATGGCCAGGCCGGCGCCGTTGACCAGGCAGCCGATGTTGCCGTCGAGCGAGATGTAAGCCAGGTCGAACTTCGATGCTTCGACTTCGGCCGCGTCTTCTTCGTCCAGGTCGCGGTAAGCGACGATGTTCGGCTGGCGATACAGGGCGTTCGAGTCGAAGTTGAATTTGGCGTCGAGCGCGATGACCTTGCCGGAACCGGTCAGTATCAGCGGGTTGATTTCGGCCAGCGACGCATCGGTTTCCCAGTAGGCTTTGTACAGGCCTTGCAGCTGAACGCGCGCGTCGGCGATCGATTCAGGCGGCACGCCGATCTTGGCGGAAATCTGGTCCGCTTCGGCGTCGGTCAGGCCGACCGATGGGTCGATCGCGATCTGGTGGATTTTTTCCGGGTTCGAATGGGCAACTTCTTCGATGTCCATGCCGCCTTCGGAGGACGCCATCAGCACCACGCGCTGGCTGACGCGGTCGGTGACCATCGACACGTACAGTTCTTTCTTGATGTCCGCGCCTTCTTCGATCAGCAGGCGGCGCACTTTCTGGCCTTCCGGGCTGGTCTGGTGGGTGATCAGCTGCATGCCCAGGATCTGTTCTGCGTATTCCTTGACTTGTTCCAGCGACTTGGCGACCTTCACGCCGCCGCCCTTGCCGCGACCGCCAGCATGGATCTGTGCCTTGACTACCCAGACCGGACCGCCGAGCGTCTCGGCTGCTTTTACAGCCTCTTCCACGGACAAGCACGGAATGCCGCGCGGTACCGTCACTCCATACTGCCGGAGGATTTCTTTGCCTTGATACTCATGGATTTTCATGCTGGCTTCCCTTCTTCTGATACTGATTTGTAGAAATACGGTTGAAATGCGGAAAAAAACGGGAAAGCGAGGCTAACCCGGTACAGCTTTCGCCACCCAGCGCGGATAGTACACCGCGACGGCGGGACCCTCGGCACGCAGGGCATGGCATTTGTCGATCTGGAACGGCCGTTCCGGCAAGGGATCGTGGCCCGGCCCGTCGCGGGTCTGGATCACGTCGTTGGCATAAGCCTGGATCGCCGCCGTCGGCAGGATCTGGGCCAGTTCGCTCAGGTGCGTGCAGCCAAGCACGCCGGACAGCCGCTCTTTGATGCCAAGGCGAAAGCCCTTCATCAAGGACAGACCGATCAATTTTTTGTAAGCCGGCGCTATGGTATCGCAATAGCCCGGGTAGGGAACGGCATCGGACGCGGCTTCGGCATCGACAATGGTCAGTTCGCGGTTGATGGTGATGCGCAGGTGCAGGTTGTGCAGGGGCATGCCGCCGCTTCTGACGCCAGAGGCCAGGGTGACGTCGCGCACTTTGATGTCGCTGATGCGGGCGTCGAGATCCCACAGGCCATCATCGCGCGCGTACGCTGCGACTTCGATGGCGCGCGTATGCCGCAGGGCGCGAGGGACGGGAGAAGACAGGGGCATGAAGACAAGACCAATGCCGGAAAATGCGGCGTAAATAGTTGCAGCCGGTGTGCACATCGTGCACGTTGCCGCAGCTTCTACGGCAACAACCGCTCATGCGGCGCTGCTTAAACCACAAAAGTTTAGCACATGCGGGAGGCCAGTTGCGCTGCAACATGGTTTTTTGGGGCAAGATGCGCGAAATTTCATCAGTTGGGGGGATTTTTGGTATCGGTCGCGCGGCGACGCATGTGGCCGCTTCAATGAAGAAGATCTTGGGGACGGCCCGTCCAGCGACGCATCAGCCCGTGTCCGTTTGTCAGACCTGACCCCGTTCCTCAGACCTGACCCCGTGCCCGACCCCGTGCCCTGCCTAAGAAGAGCTTGGGGATGGCCGATCCGGCTACGCATCAGCCCGTGTCCGTTTGTCAGACCTGACCCCGTGCCCTGCCCTTGGCAGTGTCGAGCTCGACCTTGACCACTTCCCACGGAAACTTCAGTCCCAGCGCGGACGTAAACAGGGCTTCGACACCAATACTCATTGCGGCTTCCTTAGATTAAACAGTGCTCGTTGCTGTGGATGGGCGCATCACCGCAAGGCGTGTCCATGGTCGTCGCCACGGCATGCCATGACGACGACCATGAACCAGCGTACTGGCCCTGCACAGCGTCAAGGGTTCGCTTCGCCGGGCAGCGCTTCGCGCCGCCCGCCCTTGACCCTGCTCCGGACCGGACATCGACAAGCGCCGCAAGGCGCAGACATTCACAGCGGTAGCCGATATGGTAGCCGAAGTCAACTTCCACTCAAAACGGCATTGGGCCGTTGATACTACCATTGTCGACACTAAGCCGTTACTTCGATATTTTCCAACGAAACATTTCTTTAAAGTCGTCAAAACAGGAATCGCAAATCCAATGATAATTATCTACCGTTGCATAACCAGCCTCAAGGGAGCCGGCAATTTCCAAAGAAAATTTAGCCCCGCAAAATTCACAATGATCATGGTCCCACCCCTTTCTGTATAGCTGATACTTCTTCCTCTGAAGTACGACAGCGGATAGAAATTTTTCTTGTCCTTGTAAGCGCCAGTCATTCATAACTTTCTCACTTCGATACTCGTGTTCCATCCGGATAAATCCTGCCCCAATCTCCATTGGCATCTCTATGATCCCAATGAGGACCAATAGGAGGGGGGTGATTCAGATCTGGCCGTAGGCTCTCGCCAGTTGCAGGGTTCACGTAGTTTCCTTGCTGACTACCAGGAACACTACCAGGCCTGCCTCTCCAATCATAGCCTGGAGGAGCAACTGAGGGGTCGTTCCCTGGATAGTCTGGTGTTGCTGGTGTGCCCGCTGGCGGAGCCGGGGGGACTGCTGGCGTGTTTCCATCACTGTTACCCGAATTCAGGCAAGCGTCTTTGATTCTCTTGATCAGGCGGCTAGTCCCCTTCACGATTCGAGTCATGACCTCCCGAGTTGCCTGATTTTGAACATCAAAAGGTCCTGGATACGTTCGGGGCCTTGGCGACAAACTACCTTCTTCCTGTAGCCCTAATGGATCGACCTTGCTAAGAGGATTTCCTCTTACGTAGCCGTACGTATTGACGCCACCAGCAAGGCCGATCGGATCGCTCTGGATATATCGCCCCGTCTGCGGATCATAATCCCTGAAGTAGTTGTAGAAAAGATTTGTATTTCTATCGTAGTACTGCCCCGGCATCCGCAGATTGAAGGTAAAGGTGCCAACACCGCTCGGATTTTCGTTCGGGGGCGTCAAGCCAAACGGATCACCATTGTCCCAGCGCCAGACAATTTTATTGTCGGGCGTACGTGTAATCATCC